>NZ_JANIDX010000004.1:0-229701 GCF_026385485.1 Bombella pollinis | reverse complement strand
TCACCAGACACCAAAACAAACGCCACAAAACTCAAAATCCCCGCAACAATGCCCCGCATCACAACCCCCAATACGCAATAGAGCCTAACTACCTTCTACAATTCGCACGCTGCAAACGTACCAACAAGGCTTATGCTGCGCTCCATAAATAATTGTATATCGTTAGCATGACGGTAACGCGTTCTATGGGCGCAATAATGAGGATATGGCCGCCCCTCTATCGTCAGTGCATCTCCCATTACAGATGAAGCCGCTGCCTCCATATGGTCACCCTGAATCATGCCCTTAAAGAAAGGGGCACTCACTGAGGGAGAAATCCCTGAAAATGAATGGGCAAGACTCTTGAACGCTCGCACATTTTCACGGTCATGCGCAAATGACGGTGGACAGCATGTTGGGCGTCACCCAATATCTAAAAACACTTATGTTTCAGGGGGATTTATGGTGGATGCGACAGGGATTGAACCTGTGACCCCTGCCGTGTGAAGGCAGTGCTCTACCGCTGAGCTACGCATCCTTAATGGGGTGAGTGGCTTCTAGCACCTGTTCTCTCCCCATGCAAGAGGGCTGCTTTAAAAACCAAACATATGGTCTAATGAAAAACCACCAGCCTCATTATCTAAACCGTGATACCCAAAAAGACGGCATGTTAAGTCACGAATTAAGACATAACCGCCCTCCCCTGCTTGGTCTAACAATGAAGCATCAAACAGCTTATGCGGTTGAAGAAGGTAAGAGCCAGAAGGCTGGATGGTAATATCAGCCTGAGCCAGCTCCGCCCCATCAGCAGCATGAAGATGCAAGCGCGTTTGGGATGGGGCGCGGCCTTCACGCAGGGAGGTCGGGTAAATCAAGTAACAAAAACTCCGTAGCATTGTGCTATCAAGAGTTTGACCAAGCTTTAAAAAGAGCCGAGTTGTCAGTCCCGGCGGGGGACCAGCATAAGATTGCGGCTCGTTACGCCATGTCATCATAGTGTTGAAGATATGCCCGCCAAAGCTCGTCTCGGCCGCATGGTCCGTTTTGCGATGGCGATAACGCATTAAAGCATGAGGCCAGCCGTCAGCCTCCCCACCATCGCGGAAGTCATATACAAGCTCCGCATGGCCGGGTTTTTGAAGAAGCTCATGCAGGGCTATCGCCCCTTGATAATTACGCGGTAAATTGCCAAGGAAATGCTGGCCACATTCCTGACCGGCTTCATCAAACACATCCAACCGCAGCGGCATATGTGTTAGTGCTTCCGACATCGGGTTGGGCTGGACGAAACTTTCATACAAAGCGGGATTAGGGATGGGGAAAGGCAGTACAAACCCGCGCCCTAAGAGGGGCGACATAGTGCGAAGTGCGGGGTCGGGTTGTAAATTGGCGCGCTCGACATTCATATGGGCAATGCGTGTGCGCCCCCGCTGTACAATTTCGTACCGTGGGCGAACCAGATGTTGGCCAGAGCGTAACTCCAACTGGGCAGGCCACCGCCATTTAGGCAATAACGCGCCGACATCCAGCGCAACCGTCTCATAAGGGCCGATAGGCTGAGCGATGGGGTAATGCTCATCCTCCCCCATAGGGTTGAGGGTTATAGCCCCTGCGGGAATGGTTGTGCCGTGGCTATTTTGCAGCCAGAGATATACGGTCTCATCATCATCAGGCGCGGGAAGGGTCGCAAAGCGCATGGAGGGCCACGCATTAGCGTCATGCGTCACAGAAAGGCTCGGGTCACCTTTGCGACCAAAACTATCAAGAGCGTATTTTACGACATCATGCCCTTTTGCCCCAATTACATGGATGAAAAGCTGCCCTGTAAAATGCGGGAGATTGAAGCGTTCCCTTACCTCTTGACTATCAATCACCACACCGGCGGCGGGGTTCTCTACATCATGATGCCATTCTGCCAGAATAAGGCCCTGCTCATCGTAAAGACGGAGCCAATAGCGTAAAGACTCTGCCCCGTAATTAGACCAATAATTCGCCGTGACTAAGCGGGTGCTGAAATGTTCTGTCTCGCGAAAGAAGGCAAAATTAGTTGCGAAATTACATTTATCTAAATAAGGCCGCTTATAGGGGAAGAACATATCTGGCAGGCGCGCTATACCCAATGTATAAAGCGGTATAGCCCCTATAAATGCCCCAAGGCGGGAACGCATTTTAGCATCCTCAAACGACAAAGCGAGGATGGCATCCACATCACAATTAGCCGCGTGAACAATGGCGCACTTCTGCCCGCCTAGGCCATCAGCCTGACCAACTTGCTCACTATCATGCGTTAAAATCAAAGCCGGTTGAATAGCGGGATAAAGCCCACATAACGTAGGGGCGTACTCATCAGGGTCATAAAAAGCAACTCTCTTGCCTTTTAACGCCGCCTCCAGCGTTTTCATCTCCTCAACAATCAGCGGGTGAGAGAGAGCCTTATAGAGGACATTACCGCCCTGCGGTCCAAAAGTTTTAATGTCCAACATGGAATCACCCTTTCTGCTCAAACTGAATACGCCGTCTTACTTCTTCCGCTGCTAGCCAAGTATCGTCAAGATGATAACAAGGAATAAATGAGGCTACGTCTAAAGAAGACTGAATACGTCCCGCTTTTTGTAAGGTCTTTACAAAAGAATCTATCCGTGAAGACCTACCCTTTAGCGGCAAAATACATACGGGTTTATCTGTTGCCACCGCCTCTGAAATCATCGAGACACTATCTTGGGTAACGGCTAAAATATCAGCACAGGCGAGTAAGCCCATATAAGGGTTCTCCTTCCCCTCACCATCCATCACCACAGCCCCTAGAGGCTGAAGATGAGCACGCATAAAGGCAAGGGCCTTAGGGGATGTGCGGCGCGATGGCGTGATAACACATCGAACTGACGTTTTGCGTATAAAGCCGGCAATTTGTGCAGCAAGAGCTGCGGCTTCACTCTCCTCAAAACGATACCGCCCATTAGACCCGCCAAGAAGAACCCCTAGAACCCTCTCCGCCCCTGCACGAATGGGGCTATGCCAACACCGTGCAGCCTCTACTAAACGGGCGGGGGTGACATCATGCAACGCCGTGCGAATAGATAATACATTCGGCCCGCTAAGCTTATCATGCTCATTAGCAATCACTAACGCATAGGGAGAAAGGCGCGCTCTAGGGTGCTGAATCTGTACGACAGGAAGACCATAATGTGTTCCCAGAGCCGCCCCTGCGACCCCGCCCTTCCCCCCGAGGCTGATAATAAGACGGGTTGCAGAGGATAGATGAAATGGTGCAAAAAGACCCAAAGAACGCGGCCAAAACCGAACGGGTAAGCGAAGGACCCATGAATCTTTTTGTGTTATAATAGGCTGAAAATCCCAAGAGAAACCCGCCCTTTCTGCCAAGCCTCGCCCTTGTGAACGCATCCCGGCATAATCCTCGGCAATAATCGTCGCATGCATCGTGAAAAGGCTCCCTAGGGTATTAAGCCATCATCATTCCTCCTCTCTAGCAAGACTATCCTCCATGACCCATAGTGATTTTACAACCCTTGGCCTCTCCGATGCTCTTACGCATGCTGCACAAAAAGCGGGCATGATGAAACCGACAGCGATTCAACAACACGCTATTCCGCCCCTGCTGGCAGGGCGAGATGTTCTGTTACCCGGCCAAACAGGGACCGGCAAAACCGCCGCTTTTGTTCTCCCTGCCCTCCAAAAACTTGCTCATCTTAAAGAGGATGGCTCTACCCCCTCTATCCCGCGCATCCTCATCTTAGAGCCAACACGCGATTTAGCCATGCAGACCGCAGCAGTTTGCCGCCAGTTGGGCCGTCAACTTCCGCTCAAAACGCGTGTGATTTGCGGGGGTGTCCCACGCGAGCAACAAGCTCTCTCCTTAGCGCAAGGGGCCGATATTATCGTTGCCACTCATGGCCGTTTGCTCGATTTTGTGGAGAAAGGCGACCTATCGTTAGAGCATATTCTCTATCTTGTGCTGGATGAAGCAGACCGCCTTTTAGATGAGGAGTTCTCAGCCAGTATGACGGCCCTTGTCCCCTATATTGCTGACCGTCCCCAAACGGTCTTTTGCTCAGCCACCCTGCCTGCGCCTGTCATGGCTCTTGCCAAACGCGTAACAAAAGACCCTATCCGGGTCGAACCGGGAGAAGAAGAAGTCACGCCGCGACGTATTCGCCAGCAAGCCCTCTTCATCACAGATGACCAAAAAGAGCCACTCCTACAAAAACTACTGGAAACTACCCCTCACCTAAAAGACGGGAAAACAGGCCGCACCATTATTTTTACTAAAACGAAACAACGGGCTGATTCTGTTGCCAAATTGTTGAGGAAGGCACGATATAAAGCCATCGCCCTGCATGGTGGACAAACCCAAGGCGAACGGAAAAAGACGTTAGAGCGTTACCAAGAGCAGGCTGGAGCCATCCTCGTAACAACCGATATAGCAGCCCGTGGGCTAGATATTGATGATATTCAACTCGTCATCAATATGGACCTGCCTCAAACGCCAGAGCTTTATATTCATCGCATTGGCCGCACAGCCCGGGCAGGGAAGCAAGGCCGTGCCGTAACCTTCGCGACATTTGATGAACGCGCCCGCCTACGCGATATTGAAAAACATATCAACTACCGCATCCGCATCATCACGACCGAGACGCTCTAAACCCATCCCCCTATGGCCGAATGGCGACCATCACGACCATAGGGGAGCAGGCTACCAGCCCTTTTAAGCAGAGGCACGATCATAAATTGGGAAGCGAGCGCATAGCTCCTTCACCTCTTTGCGCACGCGGGCGAATGTTGCTTCATCCTCCTCATCGGCACTCAGCACCGCATCAATCATACGCGCCACTTGGCGGAACTCCGCCTCACCAAAACCACGCGCTGTTGCTGCCGGGCTACCCAAACGCACGCCGGAGGTCACGAAAGGCTTTTCTGGGTCGAATGGTACGGCGTTCTTGTTCGCGGTAATACCAGCACGCTCCATGAGAGCTTCCGCCTTCTTGCCAGTCACCTTCTTAGGACGCAGGTCCACCAGCACGAGATGCGTATCGGTCCCACCTGTTACGATGTCGAAGCCACATTTCAACAGCTCATCAGCCAGAGCCCGCGCATTAGCCTGCACACGCTGCTGATAATGTTTGAACTCCTCTTGCAGAGCCTCACCAAAAGCCACAGCCTTACCTGCAATCACATGCATCAAAGGGCCACCCTGAAGGCCCGGGAACACCGCCGAGTTAATTTTCTTCGCGATGTCTGCATCATTCGTCATGATAATACCACCGCGCGGGCCGCGTAATGTTTTATGCGTTGTGGAGGTCGTAATATCTGCATGCGGAACCGGGCTTGGGTAAAGGCCAGCCGCTACAAGCCCAGCAAAATGGGCCATATCGACCATCAAATAAGCCCCGACCTCATCAGCAATCTTGCGGAAACGAGGGAAGTCAATCACACGCGGATACGCAGAGCTGCCCGCTACGATGATGCGCGGCTTATGCTCGCGAGCCAGACGCTCCATCTCCTCATAATCGAGCAGACCATCCTCCCCGCGCACACCATATTGCACCGCATTGAACCATTTGCCGGAATAATTCGGCGCGGCACCATGGGTGAGATGCCCCCCCGCTGCGAGGCTCATACCGAGGATGGTATCACCGGGCTTAGCCAATGCCATAAAGGCGGCCTGATTCGCATTAGCCCCAGAGTGAGGTTGCACATTGACAAACTCCGCGCCGAAAATCTTCTTCAAACGCTCAATGGCAAGATTCTCAACCTTATCAACATCAACACAGCCACCATAATAACGGCGACCGGGCAGACCTTCCGCATATTTATTGGTCAGAACAGAGCCTTGAGCCTCCATCACAGCAAAAGATGCCATATTCTCCGAGGCAATTAACTCAATACCATCTTGTTGACGCTCCAACTCGGCATTCAGAATCGCACTAACCTCGGCGTCACGCTCCTTTAAAGGAGCATGATAGAAAGCATGAAGGGTAGATTTTTTGATGTTGTCGGACATTCGCTACGCATCTCTCTGCAAAAAAACTCTTCCTTTTTATAAGCATGAGAGCTAAGCGCGTCTATCGTTGCGGGATAATTACCTTTAAAAATACTGTGAGAGCCATCATGACCACGCCCCTTTTGCAGAGAAAACCAGTCGCCCCCCCCACCAATCATCCTAATGGGTTGAAGCGTGTCTTTGGCCCGTGGCGGCTTATCATGATGGGCGTTGGTGTCACAGTTGGGGCTGGGCTTTTCTCCCTCACCGGTGTGGCCGCTGGGCAAAATGCTGGCCCTGCGGTGGTTATCTCCTTCCTCATCGCCGCTATCGCCGCAAGTTTTGCCGGACTATGCTACGCCGAACTTGCCGGGATGCTCCCCGCCGGTGGGTCGGCTTATGCCTACGCTTATGCTGGCCTTGGTGAGATCATCGCATGGATTATCGGCTGGGATTTGATTTTGGAATATACTGTCGGGGCTGGGGCGGTGGCCTCCAGTGCTTCGGGCTATATTGCCTCCCTCCTTAAAGGGTGGAACATCCTCATAGACCCGCGCCTCCTTAATCCACCTCTTACAACCCTCACCTTGCCCAATGGCCAAACCGCTCATGCGTGGTGCAACCTACCGGCAATGCTCATTCTTTTCGTCATCACACTTTTACTTATGCGGGGAACTAATTTTTCTGCCCGCCTGAATGCGCTGGTCGTCTTCATTAAGCTCTTGGTCATTGTTGGGCTGATTATTGTCTGCACACCCTTTGTCGATGTCAGCCATTTCCACCCCTTTATCCCCCAAAATACGGGAAGCTTTGGCCATTTTGGTGTCAGCGGCATTATGCGCGCTGCGGGTATGGCTTTCTTTGCCTATATCGGCATTGATATTGTCTCGACCGCCGCACAAGATACCAGCAACCCTCAACGCAATATGCCCATTGGGATTTTAGGTAGCCTGCTGCTTTGCGCGATTATCTATGTTGTGTTCTCAACCATTCTCGTAGGTGTCGTAGATTACCATCTCCTCGCCCATGACCCCAGCCCTGTTGCCACGGCTATGGATAAAATCCATCTGCCATGGATGGCTGTATTGGTAAAAATCGGCATTACCTTCGGCTTTATTTCCGTCCTTTTCGGCCTCCTCATCGGCCAAAGCCGTATTGCTATGAATATGGCAGAAGATGGCCTCCTCCCCAGCTTTTTAGGGCGTGTTCATAAGGGTACACGCACCCCTTGGACAGCCCATATCATCACCGCCTGTGCAGCCGCCCTACTCGCCGGGTGCGTCCCTATTGCCACCTTGGGCGAGATGACCTCCATCGGTACATTGCTTGCCTTTGTGATTGTCTGTGCAGGCGTCACCGCCCTACGCTTCCGCGCTCCTAATGCCCCGCGTAGCTTCCGCGTACCGGGTGGGCCAGTACTCATTCCCTTTTCAGGAATCATCACCTGTGGGATTGTCATTGCCTCCATGAGCCCACTTACTTGGGCACGGTTGCTCATTTGGTTGGCCATTGGGTTTGTCATTTATTTCGCTTATGGCATCCGTAAGAGCAAATTACGCAATAAGTCTTCTCATTAGGGGTGGAAAATTATAATAATCTTCCATAATAAGGTGAGCGATGCACTAAAGAGACGATGAAAGTATCCCCATCATGAAGTCATCCCTATGGCGTAAAAAGACCATTACCGCCCCTGTTGAGCCTAGCGGCCTAAAGCGGGTTTTTGATACATGGCAGCTTATTGCCATCGGGGTAGGCGTCACTATTGGTGCGGGGCTTTTCTCTCTTACAGGCGTAGCCTCCGGCCTTTATGCTGGCTCGGCTATACCGCTCTCCTTCCTCATCGCTGGTATTGCCGCCAGTTTTGCAGGTTTATGTTATGCCGAACTCTCTGGCATGATCCCTTCTGGTGGCTCCGCCTACTCCTACGCTTATGCCGCCTTGGGGGAGGTTGTGGCATGGGTTATCGGCTGGGATTTAATCTTGGAATATACCGTCAGCACAGCGGCTGTTGCCTCTAGCTGGTCGGGCTATATTGTCTCCTTCCTCAAGGGCTGGGGAATCGTCATAGATCCTCGCCTTCTCCACCCGCCCATGACGCTTGTTACCCTCCCCGATGGGCAAACAGCGCATGCATGGTTTAACGCCCCTTGTTTGTTCATCCTCTGGCTCGTTACCTTTATGCTCACCCGTGGAGTGAAAGAATCAGCACGGATGAACGGCCTTGTCGTGGCTATCAAGTTCTGTGTGCTTGTTGGGATGATTATTGCCGCGCTGCCTCACATCAATATGGCGCATTTTCATCCCTTTATTGCCCCTAATACAGGCCAGTTTGGCATTTTTGGCTTTAGCGGCGTTATGCGTGCCGCAGGGATGGCCTTCCTCGCTTATATCGGCTTCGACATCGTCTCGACCGCCGCGCAAGATACCAAAAACCCACAAAAATCCATGCCCTTTGCGATTTTGGGCAGCTTGATTATTTGCACGATTATCTATGTGGCTTTCTCGGCTGTGTTGGTTGGTGTGGTGGATTATCACCGCTTTGCAAACGACCCTAGTCCCGTTGCCACGGTTATGGATGTCATCAACCTTCCTTGGTTGGGTTTGCTCATTAAGGGAGGGATTTGTCTCGGTTACTTATCTGTCCTTTATGGGTTGTTAATGGGCCAGAGCCGTATCCTCCTCGCTATGGCACAAGATGGTTTATTACCCGCCTTCTTCCGCCGTCTTAACCCCAAGAGCCATACCCCTGTACCCAGCCATATGCTGAGCTTCCTCGTTAGCGGGGCACTCGCTTGCTGCTTACCCATCAATATCCTTGCCGATATGGCCTCTATCGGTACGTTAGCGGCCTTCATCATCGTATGCGCGGGCGTTATTGCGCTGCGCTTTAGGGCACCCCACGCCCCGCGTACCTTCCGCTTGCCGGGTGGGCCATGGCTTATCCCCGGCCTCGGCATCCTCTCATGTGGTAGTGTCATGCTCTCCATGAGTCTTGTCACATGGATGCGGCTTATTATCTGGTTAGCCATTGGTGCCGTGATTTATTTCGCCTATAGCATAAAACATAGCCACCTAAGGACGAAGCATCACCCTACGTCCTCTCGTCCTGACTGACCGTAACAACGTGGAGCAAGCCTCATGAACAGGCCCTTCTGGCGCACCAAACCAATCGCCCAAACCCTTACCACCAAAACAGGGTTACGCCGTGTCTTAGGCTTATGGCAGTTAATTGCCCTTGGTGTGGGTGTGACTGTAGGGGCCGGTCTGTTCTCGATGACAGGTGTTGCGGCGGGGCAATATGCTGGCCCCGCTGTCACGCTCTCCTTCCTCATCGCGGCCATCGCCTGCGCCTTCGCTGGCCTTTGCTATGCGGAACTCGCTGGAATGATTCCAGAAGGAGGCTCCGCCTATACTTACGCTTATACGGGCATGGGCGAAGGCATTGCCTGGATTATCGGCTGGGATTTAATCCTCGAATATACCGTTAACGCCTCCACCGTTGCCGCCAGCTGGTCGGGCTATTTTGCCGCTCTCCTCCACGGGCTAGGCATCCATCTGGACCCTCGCTTCCTCGCCCCAACGGGGGCGGCTGTTATGACGCCCGATGGTCATTTTGTACATGCTTGGTTTAATGCACCAGCCGTCTTCATCATCTGGGCCGTGACAGCGTTGCTCATGTACGGGACACAAATCTCGAGCAAAATTAACCTCTCTATTGTTATTCTCAAACTCGTTATCATTGGCAGTGTTACAGCCGTATGCTTGCCTTATATTAGAGGCACTCACCTCCATCCTTTCATTCCCCCCAATACCGGGCAATTCGGCAATTTTGGTGTTAGTGGGGTTATGCGCGCAGCGGGGCTTATCTTCTTTGCCTATATTGGGTTTGACATCGTCTCTACCGCAGCGCAGGATAGTAAAAACCCGCAACGCAATATTCCGTTAAGTATTCTTGGTAGCCTTATCATCTCTGCTATCATTTATATGATATTCTCATTTGTTATTGTCGGCGTTGTTGATTACCGCGCCATGCTGCATGACCCGAACCCTGTATCGACCGTCCTTGATAGTCTTCATATGTCATGGTTCTCTAGTATCATTACACTGGGTATTGCCTTTGGATATATCTCCGTTATTTATGGTTTGCTCATGGGGCAGAGCCGTATTTGCCTCTCCATGGCAAAAGATGGCCTCCTCCCCCCTCTCTTCTCAAAACTTAATGAGCGTAGCCGTACACCGTGGAGCTCTCACATCATCACCGCTATTGTGGCAAGCCTTCTCGCCGCGTGCCTTCCTATTGATATTCTCGGGAAGATGACCTCCATCGGCACGTTATTGGCGTTCATCATCGTTTGCCTGGGCGTGATGATTCTACGCATCCGCCAGCCTGACGCTGTGCGGCGTTTTCGCACCCCCGGCGGGCCGTTCCTCATTCCCATTTTAGGGATTATCTCCTGCGGTGCCGTTATGCTCGCTATGGACCTCATGACATGGATCAGGCTTGTCGTATGGTTGCTAATTGGTATGGGCGTCTATCTTTGCTACGGATTGCATCGTAGCCATATTCGTCATTCACACCATTAGGAAGATAAAGGTACAAACATATTATGGTAAGAAGCTCTTTCCCCCATACACGTTTGCGTCGTAATCGTTTTGACGATGCCACACGCCGCTTGGTAAGCGAGACACATCTGCATGTTGATAATCTCATCTGGCCCATTTTCATCTGTGAAGGCGAGCAACAACGCCAAAAAGTAAAGGCCATGCCAGGGGTGGAACGGGTCAGTTTAGACCTATTAGTGGAGCATGTGCGTCCCGCTGTGGAGCTTGGCATCCCCGCTGTCGCCCTCTTCCCCGTTACCCCGTTGGAAAAACGTAGCGAAACTGGTGAGGAAGCCCTTAACCCTGATAATCTGATGTGCCGAGCCGCGCGCGTCTTAAAGACGGCTTACCCTCACCTGGCTTTAGTAGGGGACGTGGCTTTGGACCCCTACACATCCCACGGTCATGATGGCTTAATTAAGGATGGTCACATCCTCAATGATGAATCGGTAGATGTTCTGCGCCATCAGGCCTTGAACCAAGCAAAGGCTGGCATTGATATTATTGCCCCATCCGACATGATGGATGGCCGCGTTAAAGCCATCCGCAGCATTTTAGATGAACATGACTTTCACACAACGCGTATCATGGCCTATGCGGCCAAATATGCCTCTGCCTTTTATGGCCCCTTCCGAGATGCTCTGGGCTCCAACGCTCTGCTGAATGGTGATAAAAAGAGCTATCAGATGGACCCCGCTAATAGCGATGAAGCCCTCCGGGAAGTCGCTATGGATTTAGCCGAAGGGGCGGATATGGTAATGGTCAAACCCGGGATGCCCTATCTTGATATCATCCGCCGGGTACGTGACACATTCTCCGTGCCGACATTTGCCTATCAAGTCTCTGGCGAATATTCCATGATTATGGCCGCTATTGAGAATGGCTGGCTAGAACGCGAGAAAACCATTCTGGAAAGCCTCATCGCGTTCCGCCGGGCTGGCTGCCATGGCATCCTGACCTATCTTGCTGTTGAAGCGGCGCGTCTGCTGCGTGGTCGTTAAGCCACGCTTTTCCCCCTCTCCTCTCCGTAGGAGACGGGGGAGCCTTGCCCATAAGGCAGGCCTTGAGGCGGAAAAATTAGCTGAAGACTATATCCATCACCAAGGCTTTACAATCTTAGCCCGCCGCTATCGCACAGCTTATGGTGAGATTGACCTGCTTGCAGCCGATGATGATTACTTACTCGCCATTGAAGTCAAACAACGTACAACCCTAGGCGAAGCCCGTTACGCCGTGTCCACACGTCAAAGCCAGAGGTTATTGCGGGCGTTTCAACTCGTAATTGAGACCCATCCAGAGTGGCAACGGGAAAATACGCGCTTTGATGTCATCATCATTGATATAGCTGGTGAGATTGACCACATCCGAGATGCGTTACGACTTACTTAAAGCATCAAAAAAAGCCTCATCACGCACATGATGAAGCTTTTGATAGTAGATGAAAGGCAAGAGAAGCATCACCCACGGTGACGATGAGTTACCCGCCCGTGCCTTGCAGCAGTATGACTATAATAGGACACATTCCGCACTGCTACAGCATGATGACGATGGGTGGCTGCAACGCGGCTCCCCAAAACATGCCCCCGCCATGAATGACGAGCAACATGCTGGAATGCTGAAGGAGGCGCAATGAGGGCATCAAATGTTAATTTACCCGCTTCATGCTCTGTTAAAACACGCTCAGCATGAGCTGGAGCCATCGTTACACCAGCTAAGCCCAGAAGGCCAAAAATAGCCCCCTTTGTACGGGATATTTTCATCTATCGCCCCTTCTCACACCCCACCCACCTAGAGGGGATAACGCATCTCTCACAAATAATGAAAACTCTAATCATGTTAAGAAAAAGAAAGCAATAAAAATTGCCTCTCCTTAAACAATTCTTTAGAGACTCTCATCCTCTCTCACGCTTATCACTCAGCGTTTTTAAGCAACCCTTTCTCCACAAGCAGTGATTCCAACTCACCACTCTGATACATATCGGTCACAATATCGCACCCACCGATAAACTCACCTTTTACATAAAGCTGAGGGATGGTCGGCCATTGCGAAAAATCTTTGATTCCCTGACGGATTGCAGGATTTTCCAAAACATTTTCCGTCTCAAACTCAACGCCAATATGGCTCAGAATCTGCACAACACGCGCAGAGAAACCACATTGCGGAAACTGCTTATCCCCCTTCATGAAAAGCATAACGGGGTTTTTATCAACTAATGCCTGAATTGTCTGAAAAACAGCATCATTCATCTTATCTGTCCTTTCCACTCACTCAGGAGCCCGCGTCTTAACGGCCAAAGCATGTAGCTCCGTCCCCACACGGTCCCCGAAAGCGTCATAAACCAGCTTATGCTGTTTCACCCGTGGTAACCCACGGAATACGTCACTCACAACTTCACAGGCGAAATGATTACCATCGCCTGCAAGGTCTTCAACCACAATTTCCGCATTAGGGAAAGCCGCACGAAGGGCTTTTTCAATCTCATTTACCGTCATCATGCTTACTCTCCCTCTATAGCCACATTCTTCAGGATAGCTGTTCATCCAGATGCACAAGCGGTGCATCTTCCTGCCCCATAAAACGGGGGAAGAAGGACGCATGCAGTGCCTGCATCTTCCCAACCGTAAGAGCCCCCTCTGTGCCAATTTTCAGCGTATCACCGCCTACATGGCCCAGACGCTGCACGGGAACACCTTTTCCCTGCGCTGCCTTTATCACAGAATCGGCCTGCTGCGTCACCACAACATAACGCGCTTGGTCTTCCCCAAACCAATAAGCATGAGCAGGCATATCCGCAGGAGCATCCGCAAGGCTGCAACCGATCCCACCTGCTATAGCCATCTCAGCCACAGCGAGCAAAAGCCCACCATCTGAAACATCGTGACAGGCCGTGACCAGCTCATCTTGAATCAATCCACGCACGAAATCACCATTCCGCCGCTCAGCTTCAAAATTAATCGCAGGAGGTGCGCCCTCCTCACGGTTGAGGATTTCCTTCAACCATAAAGACTGCCCGAGTGTGCCAATCGTCTCCCCAATGAGGAGAATCTCCCCTGCGTCAGGGAAGGCAAGACCAACGGCTTTATGTACATCCTCCAGCACACCAACGCCACCAATCACAGGGGCAGGTTGGATGGCTGTAACGCTCCCATCATCACCACGCGTCTCGTTATAAAGAGAGACATTCCCACTAACGACAGGGAAGTCCAACGCGCGCCCAGCATCGCCAATGCCTTTTACAGCCTCGACAAACTGCGCCATGATGCGTGGATTTTCTGGGCTAGCGAAGTTTAGATTATCCGTCATCGCCAAAGGCCGCGCGCCTGTCGCGGTTATATTCCGCCAGACCTCTACAACAGCTTGCGCACCGCCAATATAAGGGTCCGCCTGCCCGTAACGCGGGGTACAATCGGTTGTCATTGCGAGGCCACGATTCGTACCCTCGACCCGTACAATCGCAGCATCAGCCCCACCGGGGCGTTTTACTGTCTGGCCACCCACGCCGCTATCATATTGATTCCAAATCCAAGCGCGCGAGGCCCCATTCCCGCTGGAAAGCAAACGGACTAAAGCAGCCTCTACCCCACAAGGAGCCGCTGGAGGGGTAAGGGCAGGTTGACGCTCATACGGAACTGTCGGGCGATCGTAAATTGGAGCTTCATCAGCCAATGGGCCCAAGGGAATATCGGCTTCTACAGTACCTTTATGACGTACCGTAATACGTCCGCTATCTGTCAGCGTGCCGACAATTGCAAAATCCAACTCCCATTTCTCAAAAATCTTACGGGCCACTTCTGTCCGGTCGGGACGCAGCACCATGAGCATGCGTTCCTGACTTTCAGAGAGCATCATCTCGTAAGCCTGCATATGGGTTTCGCGCTGCGGCACATGGTCTAGATCTAGGTCAATCCCGACACCACCTTTGCTAGCCATCTCCACAGCAGATGATGTCAGCCCTGCGGCACCCATATCCTGAATGGAAATCACAGCATCCGTTGCCATGAGTTCTAAACAAGCTTCGAGCAATAATTTCTCTGTGAACGGGTCCCCAACTTGAACAGTCGGCCTTTTTGAGCTCGATTCGGAATCGAACTCCGCGGAGGACATCGTCGCCCCATGGATGCCATCACGTCCTGTTTTAGACCCTACATAAACAACCGGATTCCCCACTCCCGCCGCAGCAGAAAGGAAGATACGATCCTGCCGTGCTAAGCCAACGGTCATGGCATTAACAAGCGGGTTGCAATTATAGGAATGATGGAAGTTTACCTCGCCCCCAACGGTTGGTACTCCCATGCAGTTACCATAACCGCCAATACCGCGCACAACACCATCAACAACGCGTTTTGTATCTTTATGAGACGGGTCGCCAAAGCGTAGGGCATTTAAATTCGCAATAGGGCGCGCACCCATTGTGAAAACATCACGCAGGATGCCCCCAACACCTGTCGCTGCCCCTTGATATGGCTCGATGAAAGAGGGGTGGTTATGGCTCTCCATCTTAAAAACAGCGGCCAAGCCATCCCCAATATCAATCACCCCAGCATTTTCACCGGGGCCATGAATCACCCAGGGGGCCTTTGTAGGCAAAGTCTTCAGATGCAGACGCGATGATTTATAGGAACAATGCTCCGACCACATCACCGAGAAAATACCAAGCTCTGTCAGACTCGGCGTGCGCCCCATAATGGTGAGTACCTTCTCATACTCATCATCTTTAAGGCCAAAAGAACGCGCTAATTCGAGATTAACAACAGCGGTTACCATTAGCCTAATCCCTCCAAAATCCCATTAAAGAGGGGCAAACCATCTGTGCCGCCCAATATGTCTTCTGTTAGATTTTCAGGGTGAGGCATAAGCCCACAAACACGGCGATTCTCACTCAACACACCCGCGATCGATCGGGCACTGCCATTCATATTAACATGTGCATCATGGTGCTTCACCTGACCTGCCGCATCACAATAACGGAACGCCACACGCCCCTCACCCTCCAACTGGTCCAAGACCTCTGGGGCGGCAGTATAATTCCCATCCCCATGGGCTAAAGGCGCGCGAAATACGGCCCCACGCTCCCAACCAGCGGTAAAGATGCTATCGCGCCCTTCTACCTTAAGGTGACAATCCTGCGACAAAAAGCGCATGCCCGCATTACGCAATAACGCCCCGGGGAGCATCTGCGCCTCCGTAAGGAGCTGGAAGCCATTACAGACCCCCAGAACATATCCCCCTTTCTCTGCAAACTGACGAACAGCCCGCATAATAGGTGAATGTGCTGCCATAGCCCCACTACGCAGATAATCGCCAAAGCTAAAGCCGCCCGGCAGGATAATTAAATCGAACCCATCAACATTATCCTGCTGATGCCACAACATTTGAGGAGCTTTACCAGAAGCCACCTGAAATGCTTGTGCCATATCCCGCTCGCGATTCGTGCCGGGGAAAACGACAATGCCTATTTTCATCTGTTATCCCCTGACGGCGTACCCGCATAGCAAGGGTAGTTATCATGCAATGCCCGATAAACACCGCGTCCTGCTGGCTCGTTCAACGCATCTTCATGACCAGCATACCAACCGACAATCAAGGCGCGCAGCTGAGACATTCTCATCTCTTTAGGGACACAAAATGCCATCGGGTTATGCGCTCCCTCAATAGTGGAGAAATTGCGTGACCAAATCTCACTATCCATTGTCCCTGCGAGATAGCCATTACAGGCTGGCAAGCCAGCATTATGACTGCACAGAGCCACCAACCCCTTACCCGGCAGAGATGAAATACGCTGTGCTTGCGCCCGCCGCTCCGCATATAAACTCGCTACGCCAGAGGGGCATGTATAGTTATCATGCAAGGCTTGGAAAACACCCCGCCCTGCTGGCTGCCCCAGAGCTGTGCTATGACCAGCAAGCCACCCTACAACGAGAGACCGAATCTGCACCCCCTTAACTTGCGCCGGGATACAAAACGCAGGAGACGGCGCAGAGCCAAGCAAAAGCCCAAAGCTTTGAGACCAAGAAGCCCCATCCGTAATGCCCGCAAGATAGGCACTACACGCAGCAAAACGAGACTGCTTATCACAGCTCCGCGCTAGCTCCTCCCCCGATACGGTAGAGACACGCTGAGCATGAGCGGCATGCCCCACACACAAAGAGGCAAGGCCAAGGGCCAATGCAAACCCTATGTTACGGATAGCTCTCACGCACTTACCTCCACATGAAAATCCTCAATAACCTCATTAGCTAACAAAGCACGCGCCATTTTCTCGCCTTGCTCTTTTGCCGCAGCGGCATCATTAGCCTTAACGTGCAAATCAACCACACGGCTAATGCGCACATCGGAGGCTTCCTCAAAACCGAGAGAATGCAGAGCATGCTCAACCGCTTTACCCTGTGGGTCTAACACGCCATTTTTCAGATATACAAAAACTCTGACTTTCACCGCATACCCTCCGTAGATACAGTCTCGACTTGCCCATTTTCTGGCAAGATGCCAAGGCGGCGTGCCACCTCTTGATAAGCTTCACCAACACCGCCCATATCCCGGCGGAAACGGTCTTTATCCATTTTTTCCTGTGTTTGGCTATCCCAAAGACGACAATTATCTGGCGAAATCTCATCAGCCAGTACAATGCGCATCTCGTCATCTTGCCAAAGACGCCCAAACTCCAGCTTAAAATCCACCAGCGTAATGCCAACCCCGGTAAACAATCCGCAGAGAAAATCATTCACCCGCAACGCTAAACTTTGAATCTCCTCCAGCTCCTGCGGATGAGCCCACCCAAAGGTAACAATATGCTCCTCCGAGATGAGAGGGTCATTCAGCGCATCATTCTTATAATAATATTCCACCAAAGTGCGAGGCAGACGCTCCCCCTCCGGCAAGCCAAACCGCTTGGAAAGCGAACCAGCCACTACATTACGTACCACAACTTCCAACGGGATAATCTCAACCTCCCGCACAAGCTGCTCCCGCATATTTAAGCTACGGATGAAATGCGTAGGAATACCCATCTCACCAAGACGCAGCATCAAATATTCGCTAATGCGATTATTCAGGACGCCTTTACCGGTAATGACGCCACTCTTTGCCCCATTACCTGCCGTTGCATCATCTTTGAAATACTGAACCACCGTTCCCGGCTCAGGCCCTTCAAAGATAATCTTGGCTTTTCCTTCATAAATCTGACGCCGGCGAGCCATGCCATTTCATCCTTAACTAGTGGGCCTATCAAAGCCTTTTCGGCCCCTATATCACAAGAGATACCCTTATACGAGCCTAAGCCACAAATTGTGGCTCTGCCTCATAAGGTCCCTTTAACCAAATACGCGCTTAAAAATATGGTCCACCGCACGCAAATGGCGCGCCGGGTCTAGCGCATCATCCAACACAGCAGGCTCAACATGTTTTGCAACTTCTGGGTCTGCCTCTAGGTTTTCACGGAAGGTACGACCCTCCGATGTGCCTAATTTTGTCCAAGTCGCCATAGCAGCACGTTGAACAATCCGATACGCATCCTCACGCGAGATACCAGCACGCGCCAGTACCAACAGGACTTCACCAGAATGAACAACCCCGCCCAAACTCTCAACATTAGCCAGCATTTGTTCTGGATAGACGACCAATTTTTCCATCATGCCAGAGAGGCGCGCAAGGGCGAAATCCAACACAATCGTCCCATCGGGGCAGATATTCCGCTCTACAGAAGAATGGCTAATGTCGCGCTCATGCCACAGAGCCACATCCTCCAGTGCTGGGATGACGTAAGAGCGCACCAACCGTGCTAGGCCCGTGAGATTCTCGGACAAAACAGGGTTACGCTTATGCGGCATGGCAGAGCTGCCTTTCTGCCCAGCATGGAAGAACTCCTCCGCTTCTCGCACTTCGGAGCGTTGAAGATGACGTACCTCTGTAGCAAGCCGCTCAATCCCGCTAGCAATCACACCCAAAGCGCAGAAAAAAGCGGCGTGGCGGTCCCGTGGAATCACCTGTGTGGATACAAACTCAGCCTTTAGCCCCAGATGAGAGGCGACATATTCTTCCACCTCTGGGTCGATATGCGCATATGTGCCTACCGCACCAGAGATAGCACATACGGCAATCTCCTCCCGCGCAACTTCGAGACGGCGACGATTACGGGCGAACTCAGCATAATGGCCCGCCAATTTTTGCCCAAAGCTCATCGGCTCGGCATGGATACCGTGGCTACGACCAATCGTAACGGTGTGTTTATGCTCAAAAGCGCGCTTCTTCAGGGCGGCAAGGAGAATATCCATATCCTCCAACAAAATATCCGCTGCTTGTGTTAGTTGCACCGCCAAACATGTGTCCAACACATCCGAAGATGTCATCCCCATATGGACAAAACGGCTCTCCGGCCCAACCTTCTCCGCCAACCATGTGAGGAAGGCAATCACATCATGGCGTGTTTCTGCCTCAATCTCATCAATCCGCGCTACATCAGCCTCACTAAAAGCGGCCATCGCGGCATCGCCTTTTGTGCGAATAACTTTAGCTGCCTCTGCCGGAATCTCCCCCCGGCGCGCCAAAGCCTCACACGCCAAGGCCTCAATCTCAAACCAGATGCGATACCGGTTTATAGGGGACCAAATGGCTGTCATCTGTGGGCGCGAATAGCGGGGGACCATGTTATAACTCCTGCTAGAAGGGCAATTATCCCCTGATTAGCCTAAAACTGCCCCTTTTGCCCAGAGCCGAAAACCCGCTATCTAACAATGAATCCTTAATTCACAAAAACCATGGCAGAAAAACACACACAGCACGGCTTAACCGCTCATCCACTCTCACATTAAAAAGATTTTTTGTTTATAGATAGAAGATTAACAGCCTACCCTAGAGCTCAAGTGAACATATGACCATGGTGTCTCCTCTCTATTTCATCATGATGGTGTGCCTCACCATTATTCTGAATCTAGCATTGAGTGGCTATAATGTGGTGATTCTGCAAAATATTGTCGAGCATATCAGGCCGCCTCGGCTGGATATAGCACGCCAAACGCACCCCAATTTAGCCCAAAAACACCTCCGCTCATACCGCCGTACAGCTCTTATCTTCGGCTCCGCTTTGGCGGCATTTCTACGAATTGGCCTAACACTCATCCTAAGCGATATGCTCGTCTTCTCTTATACGAAGATTATCGCCGCTATTCTCCTTTTATGGACCAGTTGGATCTTATTCCGTACCCTTACCTCGCCTGATCCAGAAACCGAAAGCTCTCACTCAGCCAACTTAATAGAGGCGATTCCCAAAATCATTATGGCTGACCTCGCTTTGGGATTGGATAATATCTTAGCCGTTGCTTGCGTTTCCATTCATCACCACATCATTCTCATCAGCGGCCTTGTAATATCTATTCTAGCAATCACGATTGGCGTTATGATGGCTCCCGCGCAGTTGCTCCGTTTGCGCCGGTTAGAATGGGTAGGCTTAGTCATCATGCTTGTTCTAAGCATCCATCTTTTGATTCATGGCATTCGCGATGTTCCGCTTCCTCTTTTCTCGTAAATCAGGTCCTTTTTTAAGAGGGCTAACCCTACTTTATCTCGGCAGCATTGTTACAACAGCATGGGGGCAAACCCCCTCCCGTTTTGAAGAATGGCGCGCTCTAATCGCCTCAGACGGTACCAACTACCCTCCCACACGATATGCGGCTTTTCTAGCACAAAAACCAGATTGGCCCCTGCAAAAACGAATCGAAAGCCGTTATGAACGCGCCCTTCTTGCAGAGCCAGACCCAACGGTACGACAAACTCTTTGCCCTTCGCGCCCTATTCAACGTGCGGACCTCCTCGCTACCTGCGCGCCTTTTCTCCCTAACCTTGCCCAACAGGCGCGGCGTTTATGGCGGGAGCAGCCCATGGATGGGGAGCAAATGGCGTTATTCCTGCGACAATTTACTCCATATCTTACCCCTGAAGATGAAATCGCCCGTTACGAACTCTTAGAGCATACGGGGCCTATAAATACCGCCAAACAGCAAATAGAACGTACCCCGGAGCTATGGCACGCCCTCTTTTATGCCCGTCTGACAAACCGTTTTTCCACTTCCGATGCTGATGCGCTTTATCAAGCCAATGCTGCCAGCTCTGACCCTTCCCTTCTTTATTATCGCCTGAAATATTTACGCCTTCATGATCGGCTTGATGAAGCCACATCACTTTGGCTTACGAAGAAGCCCGGCACGGCAAGCAGCCCTCTCCTTCCCCCAAGCCCAGCAGATTGGCAAACTGAACGGGCTAATTTCGTTCGGGCCTTGCTGCGTACAGGGCGCGTAGAGGCTGCCTCTACTGGCTTTACCATTATGCAAGCCATACCGCCTCATCAACAAACACCAGAAACACGCTCCCTTATGGGCTATATCGCCTTTACCTTTTTACATAATCCACCCCAAGCGCATCCTTATTTTAAAGCTCTGGCCGAAGAAAATGACCTTAATAAACATGCTGAAGGGCTTTATTGGCTTGCCCGTACAGAGGAGAGCCTGCATCCACATACGGCATTAGAGACTTATAAAAAGGCGAGCAATTATCCCACCACCTTTTACGGCCAACTTGCTTTAGCCCATATAACGCACGCGCCTTTTTTATCCAGCTCACTCCGCAATGCGGATTTTTATGAAGCCTTACAAAGGCAGCTCCGCACGCTCCCTCCTACCCCAGCGGGACATAATCCCGCACGTGAGGATTTGCTACAAGCAAGCATAGACTTATGGCATGAAGGCGATGCTTTTAACGCTATGCTGATTTTAGCGTATCTTCAAGTCCATGAAGCCGATGATAAAGCAGAACAACTCGCCATTGCCCGCCTTGCTTTATCCCTCCCACTACCAAAAATCGCCATCCTCGCGACACGGCAACTTGCGCGGCTTGGGGTAGCCTTTTACCCCGGTGGCTATCCCTCACTCCCTCTCGCATCCTCCCCGGCTTTGCCTAATGGCTTACTCCCGGCCTTGGTCCGGCAAGAAAGCAGCATGGATGAAGCTGCCATAAGCCCGCGTCACGCCATTGGCCTAACCCAACTTCTCCTCCCCACGGCCCAGCAGATTATCCGACAACATCATCTCTCTTATAAACTAACCTCGGCACATGACCTCCAAGACCCGGAGACTAACCTCACAATCGGCAGTCTTTACCTAGAAGATATGCTGTCACGTTTTAATAATGTACTGCCTTACACATTAGCCGCCTATAATGCTGGCCCAACACGAGCCAAACGCTGGCAAGACGAGATGGAAAGCCCTATAACCCCAAGCGTTGGTGATGAAGATATATTGCTCCGTTGGGTGTTGTTACTCCCTTATAAAGAAACGCGCCTGTATATCGAACATATTGAAGCCGATATGTCTCTTTATGCTTTAGCCCCACAATAACACCCATAAAAAAAGCGGCCCGATTGGGCCGCTTCTTCCACTATAATGTGTGCTTAACACTCATTATTAGTGCTTGGAGTTCGCATCCGAAACGCCTGTGTTAGCAGCAGGAGCCGGAGCAGCCTCTGGTGCGGAAGCAGCAGGAGCAGCAGGCCGTGCCTTATCCAGAGATGTGCTGTTCAGGTCATCAGTGGCTTGCGGAGCCTTGCCCTCATCCTTCTTCTGGCCATGCTTCATGCCGCATTTCTTGCCATGATGATGGTGACCAGCGTGATGAGCATGGTGAGCCGGTGCCGGAGCAGCAGCCTCATCAGCAGCGAAAGCCGGAGCAGCAGCAGCCGTCAGGCCGAGCAGAGCAATAGCGGAAAGAGATAGTTTCTTCATAAAATCCTCCTCAATCATCCTTTTCTTGTGATGACGGGAGCTATCCTAGAATGGATAAGCCTTTAGGACAATCATTCTTATCTAAAAGAATTATTACATAAAATTATTTATCCTATAAGCGAAGCCTTATGAGAGATGAGCCCCCGATACTATAGTGTGCGGTGGGCCATAAACCTTACTAGCGCGTGTGATAAAGGCCTTCACCATAAGGCGCACGCCTTCATTAAAAACCATTCCTATCGCATTGCGCAGCAAAAGGGAGCGGAACTCAAAATCGACAAAGAAATCAACACGGCAATGCTCTCCCTCAGGGGTGAAACGCCATATATTTTTGAGATGCTTAAAAGGCCCGCGTTCATACCCTACTGTAATCTGATGAGGGCGGTCTAGCTGAACACGGCTTGTATAAGTCTCCCGGAAAGGGCCAAAGCCAATGGTCAAATCAGCTAATAATTCCTTCTCCGACCGAGAGCGCACAGCAGCCCGCACACACCAAGGGAGGAACTCAGGATATCTCTCTATATCCGCCACAAGGTCAAAGAGCTGCTCGCTAGAGTAAGGAATTAACCTTTGCTCGGCATGTGTTGGCATTAGCTCTCCCCTTTTAAACGGCGCGCACGGGCTTCGCGTAGCTCTGCAAAATCACGATCCGCATGATAAGAGGAGCGCGTGAGGGGGGATGCACTAACCTGCAAAAACCCCTTCGCCCGCGCCATGGCCCCATAGTCAGCGAATTGCTCTGGCGTGATAAAATCTTTAACCGCGGCATGTTTAACCGTAGGTTGCAAATATTGCCCTAATGTTAGGAAATCGACATCCGCAATACGAAAATCATCCATCACTTGCGCGACTTCCATCTTCTCCTCCCCCAAACCCAACATCATGCCGGATTTCGTAAAAAGAGATGGATCAAGCCGCTTAGCATCATCCAATAAGCGAATAGATTGATAATAACGCGCCCCCGGTCGAATCCCCGGGTATAAACGCGGGACGGTCTCAATATTATGGTTAAACACATCCGGCCGTGCAGCAACAACCACCTCTAACGCACCCGGTTTACGCAGAAAATCCGGCGTTAAAATCTCAATCGTTGTTTCTGGTGCAAGGGCACGAATCGCTTGGATGACATCCGCAAAATGTTGCGCCCCCCCATCGGGCAAATCATCACGATCCACCGATGTAATAACGACATGCTTGAGCGCCAACTTCGCTACGGCTTCCGCGACATGAGCCGGCTCGTCTGGGTCCAATTTATGCGGGAGACCTGTCGTAACATTGCAAAACGCACAAGCGCGCGTGCAAATCTCCCCCATAATCATCATAGTCGCATGGCGTTGGGACCAACATTCCCCAATATTGGGGCATGCAGCCTCCTCACATACTGTCGTCAGGCCATGTTTTCGCATGAGGCCGCGCGTCTCATCATAGACCGGATTGCTCCCCGGAGCCCGCACCCGAATCCATGAAGGTTTCTTCTGGATAGGGTTATCGGGCCGGTGCGCCTTCTCTGGATGACGCAAAGCGGCCATCCGGTCTTTTTGATGATTAATGACGATGCGCTGAGCCATTCCTAAATATGCAGCGCACCCTCATAAGCGGCGAGGACAGCCTCATGCATTGTCTCAGAGATGGTTGGATGGGGGAACACCGTCTCCATCAACTCGGCATCAGTCAACTCACCCGTTCGGGCGATGACATAGCCTTGAATCATCTCCGTGACCTCAGCCCCAATCATATGGGCCCCTAGCAATTCGCCCGTTTCAGCATCAAAAACCGTTTTGGTCATGCCGTCAGGCTCACCCATAGCAACGGCTTTCCCATTCGCTAAGAAGGGGAACCGCCCCACGCGGACCTTATAACCTTCGGCTTTTGCCTTCTCCTCGCTAAGCCCCACAGAAGCCACCTGCGGGCGTGCATAAATACAACCGGGGATGTTGCGAATATGGAGCGGCTCTGGGGAGCGACCGCTGATTTTCTCCACGCAAATCACCCCTTCATGGCTTGCTTTATGAGCAAGCCACGGTGGAGCCGCCACATCACCAATGGCATAAATGCCCGGCTCTGCCGTGCGGCAAAACTCATCTGTTTGAATATGGGAGCGATCAACCTTCACCTTGGTGCCTTCAAGGCCAAGCTCCTCCACATTTCCCACGATACCGACCGCGCAGATTACACGGTCCACCGTAAGGTCCAGCTTGCCTTTCGCTGTCTCAATAGTGGTGGAGACCTCATTAGCACCCTTCTTCAGCGGGCCAACCTTTGCCCCTGTATGGATGGTCATACCCCGCTTCTCAAACGCTTTATGCGCTTGTGCGCTAATCTCGGCATCTTCGGTCATGAGGATACGCTCTGCGACCTCGGCAATCGTGACCTCACAGCCCAAATCCCGATAGAAGGACGCAAACTCAATCCCAATCGCCCCAGAGCCAATAACCAAGAGACGCTTTGGCAGACTATCCGGCGTCATCGCCTCACGCGCCCCCCAAATGAGCTTTCCGTCTGTCTCCAACCCCGGTAGCTGCCGCCCCCGCGCACCAGTTGCCAAAATGACATGCGGGGCACGAATCTGGCCAGTCTCTTTACCATTTTTTGTAATAGAGACTTTATGCGCCTCACCCTCACGGCCTGCTAATTTAGCGTGGCCATCAAAGGTTTTAACTTTCGCCTTCTTTAAGAGATGAGCCACACCTTTGCCCATTCCCTCCGCTACTGAGCGAGAGCGTTTTACAATCGCCTCTAGGTCGAAGGAAGGATTACTGGCCGAAAGCCCATATTTCTTCAAGTGCCCTAGGCTGTGGTAAACCTCCGCAGAGCGCAACAGAGCTTTGGTAGGGATGCACCCCCAATTAAGGCAGACGCCCCCCATATGGGTACTTTCCACCAAAGCGACATTCATCCCAAGCTGACTAGCCCGCAAAGCCGCCACATAGCCACCCGGACCGCCGCCGACCACAATAAGATCAAAAAGGTCAGACATGATCACAGCACCAGTGAATAAGGGTTTTGAATAAGGTCACGCAATTTATTAAGCCATTGCGCACCAAGGGCACCATCGACCGCACGATGATCCACCGAGAGAGTAGCCGTCATCACCGTTGCAACAGCAAGCTCACCATCGCGTATCACAGCGCGTTTCTCACCCGATGCCACAGCCAAGATAGCCGCCTGCGGTGGATTGATAATCGCAGCGAAATCTTTCACCCCGAACATCCCCATATTGGAGATAGAGAATGTCCCGCCTTGGTAATCCTCTGGGGAAAGTTTGCCCTCCCGCGCACGGGTCGCAAGGCTGCGGGCCTCTTGACTAATCTCCTTCAAGCTCTTGCGATCAGCTTGGCGGACAACCGGTGTCAGCAATCCATCCGGCACGGAAACCGCCATAGAAATATCCACATCCTCAAAATGCAGCATCTCGGTTTCGGTGAACTGGACGTTCAGGCCCGGCTGTTGCTTCAACGCCAAAGCCACGGCCTTAATCATCATGTCATTGACAGAGATTTTGCAGCCTTCAGCTTCAAGAGCTTTATTAAGGCGACTGCGTAGGGCCAAGAGCGCATCAAGCTCAATATCCACCGAGACGTAAAAATGCGGCACTTGTGTTTTAGATTCCGTCAAGCGGCGGGCGATAACCTTCCGCATACCGGAATGTTTTACTCGCTCAACAGAGCCCGCTGCTGGGGCCGCTGTAGCAGATGGTGCAGTGGTGCTAGATGTCTGCCCTTTTGCTTTCTCCACATCGCGGCGCAGAATACGGCCATTCGGCCCTGTCCCGGTGAGGCTGGCAATATCAACACCATTTTCTTTCGCAATACGGCGGGCCAAGGGGGAGATGAAAATCCGCTCCCCTTTATCCGCTTTCTGCGTTGATGTTTGTTGAGCCGGGTCAAAAGAAGAAATCACCACTGGCTCGGGCTTTTCAGCTTGTGCAGGGGCTTCAGCCTTCGCCGCAGTAGGTGCGGTTTCAGGAGCCTCAGGGACAGCTTCTCCCTCCTCCACAAGGATGGCGATGGGCGTCTTTACTGCCACATGCTCCGTCCCCTCTGGGATGAGGATTTTACCAAGAATCCCCTCATCCACAGCTTCGACTTCCATCGTGGCTTTATCAGTCTCAATCTCGGCAATAACATCACCGGACTGAACGGCATCGCCTTCCTTTTTCACCCACCGGGCCAGCGTCCCTTCTGTCATAGTCGGAGACAGAGCAGGCATTAAGATATTGGTTGCCATTGGTTTTAGTCTCCCAACTGCTTACGCACAGCCTCAACAATCCACTCAGGCTTAGGCAGGGCCAGTTTCTCTAAATTCGCAGCATAAGGCAAAGGAATATCCAACCCGCATACACGCGCTGGCGGGGCGTCTAGCCAATCAAATGCTTGCTCCACCGCGATGGTGCAAATCTCGGATCCAATACCCGCTACAGGCCAGCCTTCCTCAACCGAGACAATCCGGTTGGTTTTCTTCACGCTCTTGATGATCGTTTCCGTATCAAGCGGACGGAGCGAACGGAGGTTAATCACCTCAGCCTCAATGCCTTGTGCAGCAAGCTGCTCTGCGGCCTCTAGCGCAACACCCACCATGATGGAGAACGCCACCAAGGTGACATCCTTCCCTTCGCGCTCGATTTTAGCCTTACCGATGGGCAGAACAAAATCCTCATCCACCGGGCAAGGGAACTTCTTGCCATAGAGAATCTCATTCTCCAGCACCACGACAGGGTTCGGGTCCCGAATAGCAGCACGAAGCAGCCCCTTCGCATCCGCCGCAGACCATGGCGCGACAACTTTAAGGCCGGGAATATGCGCGTACCAACTGCCAAAACATTGGGAATGTTGCGCCCCTACACGCGCCGCTGCCCCATTCGGCCCACGAAAAACAATCGGGCACGACATTTGTCCACCGGACATATAACGCGTTTTCGCTGCGGAGTTGATAATGTGGTCCACCGCTTGGAGGGAAAAGTTCATCGTCATGAACTCAACAATCGGCTTCACACCAGAGAGAGCCGCCCCGACAGCCATACCGGTAAAGCCATGCTCGGTAATGGGCATGTCCATAACACGCTTCTCACCGAACTCATCTAACAAGCCCTGACTAACCTTGTAAGCCCCTTGATATTGGGCGACTTCCTCACCTAGCAAAAAGACATCCTCATCACGGCGCATCTCCGCAGCCATCGCATCACGCAAAGCCTCGCGCACTGTAATGTCTGCTGTCTCACCCCATTCAGGCTCGACAAGCTCAGCAGTAGAGCGTTGAGCAGGGCCTTGCGGAGCAGATGCCGCCGCGTTGGGGACAATCTTCTCTACCTTGGGTGTGGGTTTGGCTTTTGAACCAAGGTCCAGCCCGTCCGCTGCGGAGGCATCCTCGCCTTCTTCCAACAGAACGGCAATAGGCGTGTTTACCGCCACATGCTCTGTACCTTCATCGATGAGAATACGGCCTAGCACGCCATCCTCGGCAGCTTCCATCTCCATCGTGGCTTTGTCAGTCTCGATCTCTGCGATAACCTCGCCAGAGCGAACAGCATCACCCTCTTTTTTAACCCAACGGGCCAGAGTCCCTTCCTCCATTGTAGGGGAAAGAGCGGGCATAAGAATTGGAGAGGCCATGGCTTATTCTCCCACCAGAACATCAGTCCACAGCTCGGAAGCATCCGGCTCTGGGCTTGTTTCGGCAAATTCGGCTGCGTCCTTTACAACGGCCTTCACGTCGTGATCCACAGTTTTGAAGAACGATTCATCAATTCCCTGTTTAATCATCTCCGCCTTTAACGATTCAATCGGGTCACGCGTTTGGCGCATCTCATCCACCTCCGAACGCTGGCGATATTTCGCCGGGTCAGACATGGAGTGCCCACGGTAACGATATGTTTCCATCTCTAACAAGAAAGGCCCTTTGCCAGAGCGACAATGCTCCATGGCCTCTTTTGCCGCTTGATAAACAGCAGCGACATCCATCCCATCTACTTTGCGTGATGGAATCCCCCACGGGGTAGCATTCTTTGAGAGGTCCTTAGAGGCAGAGGCACGCTCGATCGATGTCCCCATGCCGTAACGGTTATTCTCAATCACATAAAGGCACGGCAATTTATGCAGAGCGGCAAGGTTGAAACTCTCATAAACCTGCCCTTGGTTGGAGGCACCCTCCCCAAAATACACAATGGAGATAGCCCCGTCCTTTTTATACGCGCTGGTAAGGGCAAGGCCTGTCCCTAACGCCACTTGCGCGCCAACGATGCCGTGCCCCCCATAGAACTCTTGCTCCTTAGAGAACATATGCATAGAGCCGCCCTTCCCGTGGGAATACCCACCAGAACGACCCGTAAGCTCGGCCATCACGCCGCGCGCTGTCATCCCAGCAACGAGCATCTGCCCATGATCGCGATAAGAGGTAATGGAACGATCACCCTTCTTCATCGCAAGGCCAATCCCTGCGACAACGGCCTCTTGACCAATATAGAGATGGCAGAACCCGCCAATCAGCCCCATACCGTATAATTGACCGGCTTTCTCCTCAAAACGGCGTACAAGGAGCATCTCCCTATAAGCACGTTCCATTTCCTCCTTCGATAGCACCGGGCCATTCTGGCGGTTCGGCGCATCCGTCATAGAACCCATGACACTCTCCCAGGATTGCAATTTTACAATGGAGCGGAGTTGTAACAACACTCCTCCCCAAATACCAGCATTTCACACATTAACGCGGCATTTTATACCAACACAGTACTCTTTAGAAACCTAATAGTCGGCGCGCTGCGAGGCCGGGGTCTTCCTCCCGCAATAATGATTCACCTACGAGAACAGCACTACATCCAGCTTCACCAACCTTTGCCAAATCCTCCGATGTCGCAATCCCACTCTCTGAGACAACGAGACGATCAGGCGGCACTTGCGGGGCAAGGTCTAATGTTGTTTGGATGTCCGTCTTTAATGTCTTCAAGTTACGGTTATTAATACCAATGAGGAAGCTATCATAAGCAAGAGCCTTATTAAGCTCCTCCTCATTATGGACCTCCAACAATACATCCATATCCAGCCCTCGCGCGAGAGCGATAAGCTCGGCTGTTTGTTCTTCCTTCAAAATAGCCATAATCAAAAGGATGCAATCTGCCCCAATCAAACGGCTCTCATGCACCTGCCACGGCTCTAAAATGAAGTCCTTCCGCAAAATCGGTAGGCTACAGGCTTCACGGACGGCTTTTAAATCTTCCACACTCCCATGGAAGCATGACCCTTCCGTCAGAACAGAAATACAGCTTGCCCCTGCCCGCTGATACGATAAAGCAATTTGAGCAGGGTCATAATCGGGCCGCAAAATACCTGCAGAGGGGGACGCCCGCTTCACCTCAGCAATCAACCCAACGCGCTTATCTGCCGTAATATGCTGCAAAGCCTGCCCAAAACCACGGGTCGGCATGGAGACCTCTTTTGCCTTCGCAGCAATCTCCTTGAGGGGCAACACCTGCATCCGTTGTTCGACATCAAGGCGAGTCCGCGCGCAAATACGTTCCAACACACTGGCCCCGTTATCCGCAGCGGCACTATCCCCTCCGTCTACAGAGGGTGGAGTAGCATCTTCCGATTTAGCGGCCTCTGCTACATCACCCCCAGCTGGGGACTCAGATATTGGCGATTGTCCTGCATCATCAGCAGGAGCAAAAGCAGCCATCGACCGCTGTGGCAAGAAAATCATGATCGTCCTGAATCTTTACCTTAAAACAAATCACGAACGGTTTTACACGTTCAACTCTGTGCCCTTACACCCCTTTGGGCGCGGATTAAAGCCTCCTGTGCGTCTCCTTCATCCAAAGAGTGCGCCGCTTGAGCAATGTTGCGCCGCAATGCGGGGACGGAAAGCGCACCATTCTCTAACAAATTACCACGCCCTGCGACATGTAGGCCTATCGCGGCATTTAACAAAACGGTGTCCCGGTAACAGCCTTTTTCTCCGGCAAATAAACGCTTCATCGCCTGCGCATTTGCCTGTGCGTCCCCGCCTTTTAGGGCAGCAATCTCATAACAGGGTAAGCCTGCCATCTCGGGCGTGATATCAAAAGAGAATATCTGACCAGCCTCCCACACCTCATTATGCGTGGGACCTGCTAAAGTGAGCTCATCAATGCCACCTTCATCCGTATGGCCATGCACCACCCAAATAGACGTACCGCCCAACTCCCCCAAAACCTGCGCAACAGGCTGGCACCACGTTTCATCAAACACGCCAACCAACTGTCGCCGCACCCGCGCAGGATTACAAAGCGGGCCGAGCAAATTAAATAACGTCCTAAACCCCAAACCTTTCCGCACTGGGGTAGCAATCCGCATCGCCGGATGGTGATAAGGTGCTGCAAGGAATGCAAGGCCATCCTCCCGCAGACGCGTCTCCTGCACAACATGACTAGCCTCAGCAGGGATGCCCAATGCTTCCAACACATCAGTTGCCCCTGCACGGGAGGATAAGGCACGCCCCCCATGTTTCGCCACAGGCACACCAAGCCCCGCCAAAACAAAGGCTGTCGCGGTGGAGACATTCAACGTCCCCAGCCCATCGCCCCCCGTCCCGCATACATCTACGGTATCGTCAGGAACATCCTTTAAAGCTTGCATCGCACGACGCACAGCGCGTACCGCACCAGAAAGCTCGGCAGACGTCTCCCCGCGCATGTAAAGAGCGGTCAAGAACGCAGAAAGCTCAATCTCCGAGACATGCTCCCCCATAATGAGCGTAAAGGCAGCTTCGGCCTCCTCAGCACTCAAGGCTTGACCTAAAACAACCTTACTCAAAAACGGTGTGAAAGGCGTCCCCTGCCGTGCCATTAACTCACTGCACCTTTATGGGGTGGTAGGACATGAGCAAGACGCAAGAAATTCGCAAGCAATTCCCGCCCGGAATGAGAGGCAATACTCTCTGGATGAAATTGTACGCCATGGATAGGATAATCCCGATGCCGCACCCCCATCACCACACCATCTTCTGTCCGCGCATTAACGATAAGCGAATCGGGAATAGTCGCCGGGTCTAGCGTTAGGCTATGATAGCGCACCATATCCACCGGATTAGGCAACCCTGCAAAAACCCCACTTCCATCATGATGAATGGCGTTAATCTTGCCATGCATTGGCACATCTGCCCGCACAACATCTGCCCCAAAGACCTGCCCTATCGCCTGATGCCCAAGACAAACCCCCAAAACAGGCACCTTGCCCGCTGCTTTTTCGATCAACGCGCAGCAAATCCCCGCTTCATCAGGTGAGCAAGGACCGGGGGATAGCACAATCGCAGAAGGCTCCATCGCCAAAGCATGCTCTACAGTGAGGGCATCATTCCGCTTCACCGCACATTCCACCCCTAACGCCCCAAAATGATGGACCAAATTAAAGGTGAAGCTATCATAATTATCAATCAACAAAATCATCTGGCTGTCTCCTCAATCGCAGCACATTTTGCTGTTATCTCAGATGAGGTGTCGCGCGGCATTTTACATCCCCCTCGGGGCAGAATGCTTTTGCTGCCCTACATGCACCGCTTGCTCAATCGCTGCTTCTGCTGCGCTAAAGAGCGCACGTGCCTTCGCTCTCGTCTCTTGATACTCCGCCTCGGGGTTGGATTCAGCCACGACACCACAACCGGCCTGTACATACATATGCCCGTCTTTCAGCAAGGCCATACGCAAGCCGATGCAGGTATCCATGTCCCCATCCGCACCAAAATAACCAACACACCCAGCATAGGGGCCACGCCGTGTTGGCTCTAGCTCATCAATAATCTCCATAGTGCGAATCTTTGGGGCCCCTGTGAGCGTCCCCGCTGGGAAAGCTGCCGAGAGGGCCTCCAACGCACCGCATTCCGCTTTTACCTTCCCCGTCACGGTGGAGGAAATATGCATGACATGGCTATAACGCTCCACCACGAAGCGTTCTGGCACCTCTACCGTGCCAAGCTGTGCTACGCGGCCAACGTCATTACGCCCTAGGTCAATCAACATAAGATGCTCGGCAAGCTCCTTGCCATCGGCAAGAAGTTCTTTCTCCAAAGCAAGGTCATGCGCACGGTCCCGCCCACGCGGGCGCGTACCTGCCAGAGGACGCACCGTGACGACCCCTTGGCGCATCCGCACCAAAATCTCTGGCGAGGACCCAACAAGCGTAAAGCCCCCAAGGTCCATCAAGAATAAGAATGGTGCGGGGTTAATCCGCCGTAAGCTGCGATATAATGCCAAACCGGAAAGGGGAAAGGGCGTTGTAAAACGCTGGCTTGGCACAATTTGGAAGGCATCACCCGCCGCAATATAATCCTGCGCTTTTTTGACATTCTGCAAAAAAGCTTCATGCGTGATGTTGGAGACAGGCTCCGCCAGTGTCGTCCCTTCAGGGAGGGATTCGGCAGGGTCCGCTACAGGTTGACGCAAGGCCCCCACTGCTTTGGCTAGCAAAGCCTCGCCATCTTGCTCTGTCGTCCCCTCACGCAGCGGTGTGGCTAAAATCAACTCATCCCGCACTGTATCAAATACAGCAAAAAGCCGCGGACGAATCATCACCCCTTCGGGGAGGCTCAGGTCATTAGGCGGGGGATTAGGTAAATCCTCCATCTGCCGAACCATATCATAACCCAACACCCCAAAGACGCCGCCAATCATCGGCGGCAAGCCTTCTGGCAAGGGCATCCGGCTTTCATCCAACAAAGCTTTAAGCGAGGTCAGAGGGGCTACTGCCTCCGGCTTGCCATCCCGAAAGGCCTGCCCATCTTGGCACCGCCAAACCGTATCGGGCAGCAAAGCGATAATGGAATAACGCCCCCGCGCGGCCCCACCTTCTACACTCTCAAAAAAGAGACGGTAAGGATCATCAGCGAGGCGAGATAAACGCAGGAATACAGAGAGCGGAGTAAGAAGGTCTGCCGCTTCTACCCTATGAAGAATCTTACACACTACTGCCCAAACCTTCCTGAAACACTGCTGAAGACCCGATTATTAATGTCATCAAACAAAGCGGCATTAAAGTGCCGCGGCGGGGCGGAGCGCGTATAAGACATGCCTAATGTCTCACGCACATCACTCCGATATGCTTCCGCCAGTTGGCTCGTGATATTCTGGCGCAATGTAGTTGTGAAACTCGGCGATTCCTCATAGCTGCCCGTCACATTCACCAACCAATAGGCATCCCCCTCTTGGAGCATAACGGTCTCACCCTCTTTCTGCTCCATAGCGGCACGAAGAATAAGAGCAGGAACATCCTGACGTTGCTGAAGACGCGGGAAATGCTCATCCTTTTGCAGAAGGGACGCCTCACCTTGCCCATCCACTGCACGGCGCAAGCCATCAGTTTTAGCATGCTGATACAGGCTGGTTGCGCGTTGCTCCATCGCATGTTTACGCGCATCATCAAGCCATGCCTCTTTAACCTTATCGCCCATTTCCTCATAGCTGCCTTGGTGGGCTGGTACGATATTATCCACCAAGACCGCAAAAGCACTCCCATCAGGCTGGGTAACAATATGAGGAGGTTCATCTTTCTTTTGGCTAAAGACCTGTTGCAACAACGCCTCACGCAAAGCAGCATCACCCGGCAGAGGAGCCGGCTCCCCGCTAGGGATATTGCCTCTCTCATCCATTGTGCCTGCCAAAGGAAATGCCCCAATATCTGCGGGAATCTGCTCTAATGTGGCAGATTTTGCCACTTCCTCCTCCAAGATCCGCACACGCTCTTGAAGCAGCGGAATGGCACGGGCATTAGCGATATCCTCCCTTAAACCTTCTTTCATATCAGCAAGATTGGCATGATGTGCAGGTTTTACAGAGATAACATGCACTACACTCCATCCGGCTGCCGTCTGAATAGGATCAGAAACCGCCCCCGCCTCTGTAGCAAAAACGGCTTTACCTAATGTTGGGTCTGGGAAGTCTGCTATCCGAGCGTCATTCAAGGAGGCAGGAATCGCACTCGGATGCTGTTTTTGCAACGCATCCCACGTCGCTCCCTTCTTCCACGCTGTCGCAATTTGCAAAGCAAGAGCTTTGTCTGTTACAGCGAGAACCTCCACCGTTCGTAGCTCTGGCGTATTATAACGCGCAGCTTGGGCAGGGTCTGTCATCTTCTGCGCAAAGGCAGCTTTCAAGTCATCATCTGAAACGCTAATGGTCTTCGCCACACTGCCTGCTGTTATCACAACTAGGCGTGCATGCCTGTATTCTGGCACACGAAATTGCCAGAGATGATTCTGATAATACCGCTTTAATTGCTCAGCTGTCGGCTGGGTTGCAACCTCTCCCAAGGAGAAAGGCAGGCGAATCATATCCACCACACGCCCATGGCTGAAAAAATTCACCATCCAATCAACTTGTGCATTCGGGGCGACCAACCCCTGACCAAAACTATACATCGTTGCGGCGGCATAAAGCATGCTCCGCGTCTCATTTACCAAACTCTGATGGTCGAGCTGATTGCCCTTCAGCACAGCTTCCATCTTCTGCGGGTCAAACTTGCCTGTTGGATCCTGAAAGATCGGCATCGAGAATACTGCAGAGCGAATCGTATCATCGCTAGGATTAAGGCCATTACGCCGCCCAGCAACCTCACCTTCTTGCGTCAAGATAAGGCTACGCAACGCTGTATGACCAAGCTCCCCCCGCGCTTGCGGAGCTTTAAGAATCTCTGGAGAGCCACCATTCTGCTGAATGGCATAAGCGATTTGCCGTTGTATTGCCTGCTGCATCTCAATGGGTGTGACTTTGTGGGAGCCAATCTGCACCACAACATCCCCACTGAGGCCGATACCTCCCCCACCAATACTGAAGAAAGTACCCCCCAAAACAATAAAGGAGGCAAAGACTAACAAGGCAATGACCCGACCCAACCAAGAGTCAACCAGGAAATGACGCAGAGCAGTAATCATCGAAAGCGCGTATCACTTATCTAATGGTGGAATGGCGTTAAGCGGAAAAACCCGCTAAGCTACCCTAGCATAGAGATGCTGAGACAAATTGACCAGCGCGCCATGGCTATCATTTGCATGATAACGCGATGAAGTACGCCATAGCGAAACCGGGGGAGAGCAGAATGACCACTGTACCCAAATTCGTCATTGGGAACTGGAAGATGCAGGCCCGCCACGAATATGGCCTAGAGCTTGCACGCGGAGTTGCTCAAGGATTAAGGGACAATCCTCCGCCTAGCCACCTCCACACCATCCTATGCCCACCCTTTACTCAACTAGCTGGGGTTCATAGCGAGCTTGATGAAATTGGCCTACCAAATGAGCAGCTCGCTTTAGGGGCGCAAGATTGTTATCCAGCAGCATCAGGGCCTTTTACGGGGGATATTTCCCCGCAGATGATCAAAGCTCTAGGGGCTAGCTATGTCATCCTTGGCCATTCTGAACGCCGCCAGAATCATGGTGAAACAGATGCCGTGATTCGCCAGAAGGTCAAAGCCGCTACGGCTGCGGGCGTGACCCCGATTGTCTGTATTGGCGAGCACCTTGCTGAACGTAATGAGGGCCGTGCGGCAAGTGTCCTTGCCAGCCAAATTGAAGGCTCTCTTACAAGAGGCTTCCGCGGAATCGTTGCTTATGAGCCTGTTTGGGCCATTGGTAGTGGGATTACCCCTTCCCATGAGGAACTCCAAAGGAAGCTAACTCTCATTCGTGCTTTATTGCCTATGCGCTTGATGACAGATGACATTCGCGTCCCGGTCCTGTATGGCGGGTCCGTAACATCTGTACAAGCCCCTTCCATTATGTCTATCGAAGCCGTAGATGGAGTGCTTGTTGGCAGTGCTAGTTTGGAGGCGCAGAGCTTCTTAGATATTATCACCGCTGCGGCTGAGGCCACGACGCCTCAACTGACTTCGTAACTTTTGGACCCTGATTGAATGACCACATTATTGCTTATCCTCACTGTTCTGGTTGCCCTAGCCCTTATCGGCGTTATCCTGATTCAGCGTAGCGAAGGCGGTGGTCTTGGCGTTGGCAATAGTCAGGGTCTTGGCTCTTTTATGTCTGGGCGTGGCACGGCTACTTTGCTCACCCGTAGTACGGCGGTGCTAGCTGCCCTGTTTATGATTCTCTGCTTAGTCCTTGCCATCTTGAATCGCGGAGCCTCCTCTGGTGCGAGCAATGGGCGTGATATTCTCGCTCATCCGCCTGTATCCCAACCAGCTGCACAAACTGCACCGCAAGCAGCGGCCCCGCAGGCTCCTACTGCTCCCGCACAGACGCAGGGACAGACACAAAATGAGCAAACACCTGCTCATTAATTTTAGGGCACTAATTTTAGGGGAAGTTAAGCCATAATCTACTTCCCCTTCCCTGCCTCTTCGCTATATAAGGGCCTCCCATGACGCGCTTTGTTTTTGTGACGGGTGGGGTTGTATCCTCCCTCGGTAAAGGTATCGCCTCGGCAGCTCTGGCTGCCCTCCTCCAAGCTCGTGGGCATAAAGTCCGCATTCGGAAGCTGGACCCTTATCTCAATGTTGATCCAGGCACGATGAGCCCTTATCAGCACGGGGAGGTGTTCATCACCGATGATGGTGCTGAGACAGACCTTGATCTCGGCCATTATGAGCGTTTCACCGGGGAGCATGCTCGCCGCTCCGACAACACCACAACGGGGCGGATTTACTCCAACGTCATCGCGCGCGAGAGGCGCGGCGATTATCTTGGGGCTACAGTTCAGGTCATCCCGCATATTACCGATGCGATTAAAGAGGCCGTTGTCTCCGATACTGATGGCTATGACTTCGTCCTTGTCGAGATTGGCGGGACAGTCGGCGATATTGAGAGCCTGCCCTTCCTAGAGGCGATTCGCCAATTACGGAATGATTTGGGCCATGAGAACACGATGTGCGTGCATCTCACCCTTCTGCCCTATATCCCCTCCGCGGGAGAATTAAAGACCAAGCCAACGCAACATTCTGTCAAAGAATTGCAAAATGTTGGCTTACAACCACAGATTCTCCTCTGCCGGTCCGATAGACCCATCCCGCAAACAGAGCGGCAAAAAATTGCCAGCTTCTGTAATGTTCGTCCTGAAGCTGTCATTGCCGCTTTAGATGTCGATACAATCTATGCCTGCCCTATTGCGTATCATGAACAAGGGATGGACCGCGAAGTCCTCCGTTATTTTGGCCTGCCACATGATACCGCACCAGACCTCTCCCGCTGGGAGAAGATTGTCCGTGGTGTGCGTGAGCCTAAAGGGGAAGTACGCATCGGGATTGTTGGTAAATACACGGCCTTACTCGATAGCTACAAATCCCTTGCCGAAGCGTTGCTCCATGGTGGAATCGCCCAAGATGTGCGCGTCCATATGAACTGGATTGATGCAGAAAATCTGGAAGACCCCGCCCAACTTGAGAACCAGCTACGCGGCATGGATGGCATCCTCGTTCCCGGTGGGTTCGGCGAGCGTGGTTCGGAGGGGAAAATCAATGCCGTGCGTTATGCGCGGGAAAACCGTATCCCCTTCCTCGGCATCTGCTTTGGGATGCAAATGGCCGTTATCGAATGTGCCCGCTCCCTCGCCGGGTTGAAAAAAGCCTCCTCTACCGAGTTCGGCCCTACAGAAGAACCGTTAGTCGGGCTAATGACGGAATGGGCCCGTGGGACAGAGCTACTCCGCCGCCGCGAAGGGGGCGATTTGGGCGGGACTATGCGCGTAGGGGCCTACCCGGCTAAGCTGGTCGAAGGCTCTCGCGTGGCGGCCATTTACGGTAAAACCGACATCCGCGAACGCCATCGCCATCGCTGGGAAGTGAACGTTCATTATCGTGAAGTGCTGGAGAAAACCTCTCTCCGCTTCTCTGGCATGTCGCCTGATGGTGTTCTGCCTGAAGTTGTTGAATATCCTGACCATCCCTGGTTCATCGGTGTGCAATATCACCCAGAATTGCTCTCTAAACCCTTTGACCCACACCCTCTCTTTAGCGGGTTTATCGGGGCGGCCAAAAAAGAGCATCAAACACGGGAGGATAAGGCGTGAATGTTCCTTTAGGGACATTCAGCCTAGGGCAGGATCAGCCCTTTCGCCTTATTGCTGGGCCGTGCCAAATCGAATCGCGTGACCACGCTTTCTTCATGGCGGAGGCGTTAAGCACGCTCTGCCGTGAGTTGGGTATCGACCTCATTTATAAAAGCAGCTTCGATAAAGCGAACCGCACCTCCCTCCGCGCTGCGCGTGGTGTGGGAATAGTAGAGGGGCTTAAAATCCTCGCCGATATTCGCGCTCATTTTTCAATCCCCGTTCTCACTGATGTCCACGCCCCTGAGCAATGTGCCCCGGTAGCAGAAGCTGTGGATGTCCTTCAGATTCCTGCTTTTCTCTGTCGGCAAACGGACCTCCTCATCGCAGCGGGAAAAACCGGCAAGGTTGTGAATGTAAAAAAAGGGCAGTTCCTCGCCCCCTACGATATGAAACATATCGTTGAAAAGCTGGAATCCACCGGTAATCACCGCATCCTCCTTTGTGAACGCGGGACATGTTTTGGTTATGGGATGCTTATTAACGATATGCGCGCCCTGCCGATTATGGCCCAGACGGGCTATCCTGTTGTGTTCGACGCCACTCATTCCGTCCAGCAACCCGGTGGGTTAGGCCATGCAACTGGTGGGCAGAGGGAGTTTGTCGCCCCCCTCGCCCGTGCGGCTGTTGCAACGGGAGTGAGTGCGCTATTCATCGAGACGCACCAGACCCCTGATACCGCTCCTAGTGATGGCCCTACGATGATCCCCCTTGCCGATATGCGCGCTTTGTTAGAGCCGCTCATCGGCATAGACCGTTTGGTAAAGCAAGGCTCTCAGAACTGACCTTGCGGAGAAAGAAGCGCGAGCGTGAAGCCAATCACGCATAAAATGCTGCTAATCACCCGTACCAGAAAATAACCGGGCGGGAAGTCACCATGCCGGTTTGCGAGTCGTTCTAATAAGATGAGGCTGAGAAAGCCCCCTATTTCCAGCGCAAAACCTATTTTTAAAGAGCCAGAGGCCCCAACACCCATGGCTAACCATCCCCATAAAAACGCAAAACACCCCAAGAGAATCGCCCGCTTATCACGCAGGCTTTCCCTTTTCGGGAGGATGATGGTGGGCTTGCAGGCTAAGAAACCCCAATTCATCGCCCCATAAAAGGGTAAGAGACAGCCCCCATACGTAAGCAAAACGAGTGTTAAATGCGGCAGAGACATGACAATCCCCGCCAAAAAGAGCCAGCCGCCCATTAACAAAGGCAAAACACCGCCAAGCACAATAAGCATGGCTGCCGTGACAGGAAATTGTCGCATCTTAATTGACCTCAGGCCCGGTTTTTGAGACTAAAATAAGGTGTAAGCGGATGTTGCTTCGCGCCTGATGATAGGCCGTGCAGGCTCCGCCGCATAGAGTCAGGAGAAGTCCCTTGAGCGCAATTGTTGATATTATTGCCCGCGAAATTCTGGACAGCCGTGGTAACCCGACTGTTGAGGTAGATGTTGAACTAGCCTCCGGTGTGACCGGCCGCGCTGCTGTTCCCTCTGGTGCCTCCACCGGTGCCCACGAAGCTGTGGAGCTGCGCGATGGCGACAAAAAACGCTTCCACGGTAAGGGCGTCCTGAAGGCTGTCAACGCTGTTAACACAGAGATTGCCGATAAGCTGCGTGGCATGGAATCTGAAGACCAGATTGCCATTGATAAAGCCATGATTGAGCTGGATGGCACACCAAATAAAGGCCGCTTGGGTGCAAACGCCATCCTCGGTGTTTCCCTCGCTGTTGCCCGCGCTACAGCTGAGGAGCTGGACCTGCCGCTATACCGCTATGTCGGTGGCACATTTGCTCATGTTCTGCCCGTCCCGATGATGAACATCATCAATGGTGGTGAGCATGCTGATAATGCTATCGACTTCCAAGAGTTCATGATCCAGCCAGTCGGTGCTTCCTCCGTTGCAGAAGCTATCCGTATGGGGTCTGAAATCTTCGCTTGTTTGAAGAAAGAGCTGCACAAGAATGGCCTGAACACCAATGTGGGTGACGAAGGTGGGTTTGCGCCTAACCTAAACTCCACAGAAGATGCTCTCGGCTATATCGAGAAAGCCGTTAAAGATGCTGGCTATAGCTTTGGTAAAGACATTACCCTTGCTATGGACTGCGCTTCCACAGAGTTCTACAAGAACGGCCGTTACGAGATGAAGGGTGAAGGCAAGAGCTTCTCCTCCAGCGAGATGGTCGATTATCTGGAAGGCCTGACCAAGAAGTTCCCGATTGTTTCCATCGAGGATGGTCTTGCTGAGGATGACTGGGAAGGTTGGCAGGAGCTTACAAAGCGTCTCGGCGACAAGATTCAGCTCGTTGGTGACGATTTGTTCGTAACAAACCCTGAGCGTCTTGCTGAAGGCATTGAGAAGGGCGTTGCTAACTCCCTACTCGTCAAGGTTAACCAGATTGGCTCTCTGACAGAGACATTGCGTGCTGTGGAAATGGCTCAACGCGCTGGCTACACGACTGTGATGAGCCATCGCTCTGGTGAGACAGAGGATTGCACCATTGCTGACCTCGCCGTTGCTGTGAACACAGGGCAGATCAAGACAGGTTCCATGTCCCGCTCTGACCGTATGGCAAAATACAACCAGCTGATCCGCATTGAGCAGCAGCTTGGTGATAGCGCACAATATGCTGGTCGCAACATCCTGAAGACACGCAAGTAATCTTCAGCCATAGGCCATTGGTCTAAAAGAAACCCCGCCCACAAGGCGGGGTTTTTTTATGTCCTCTGCGTAACTTGCTTGTTGCAAAAATCCTTTATAGGGTGATTCCGTGATTTTATTTACGAGACGTTAAGGGGGATATGGTGTTCGTCTTTTTACGGCGCAGCGTAAGAGCTATCTGTGCCCCTCTCCTCTTTCTTCTCCTAGCGGCCTATTTCATCTGGAACGCCCTTCATGGCGAGTTAGGGATTAGGGCCTATCAGCACCAAAAGACCCTACAGGCAGAGGCGCAGCTAGCCTTAGCTAATGCCCATGCGGAGCAAAATATCTGGCGGCGGCGCGTTTTAGCCCTTAATGAAAATGCCCTCGACTCTGATATGTTGGACGAGCGAAGCCGCGCTATGCTGAATGATAGTCTCAAAGGCGATTTAGTCATTCCTTATGGGGATAAACACCCGCTTTATTAAACGCGTCTTCCCATCACCTCCAGATACAAAAAAAGCGGCCCAGAGTGAGCCGCCTTTTTTATAAGATTTCTACGAAGACCCTTACTTAATCTTCGCTTCGCGAAAGACCACATGCTTACGCACAACAGGGTCATACTTACGCACTTCCATCTTGCCTGTTGCTGTACGTGCGTTCTTCTTCGTCACATAAAAATAACCCGTATCTGCGGAAGAAACGAGACGGATCATGATAACATTTGTCTTAGCCATACTACCCTCGGACTGCTGCCGTGATGGGATGCCGCTTCACCATTATTCCAAGCAGCATATTCCCGAATACTTGGACGGGAGAATGATACCTTGTGCCTTTCAGGTCAAGCCTTTTTGGCAGAAGATTCCCCCTAAAAGCAATTATCTTTTATCTATCGCCAAAAGCATCCAAATCATTATAGCGATGACGAGACGCATGATGGCGAGAATGACCATGCTTTACAACACTATGTCCACGGTAGGATGTCCCTTTATGGTAACCGCCCTTCCGCCTCACTGTCATCGTATCTTCCTCTCCTACCCGCTCAGAGAGCTTAATCACATCGCCTTCCCAATCATATCGATTATTCTCTAGCTGTTGAGTAGGCCGTACATAATGCGGTTTTGCATACTCCTCCGTAAGACTTAAACTCTTATCAGAGTGGTGCGTTGTGGCCTTCTTAAAGGCACCACCGCGTATTTCGCTTACGACCTTAATTGTCCCATCCGGTCGGATAAAGGTATAGGTCCCATCCCCATTAGGAATAGAGACCGCCCCCGGTACAAGTGGCTCTACAACCGAAGCCTTTACGTTATCATGACGCCTAGAGACAGTAGAAGCTTTGGTTGCCTCCTCCCCAAAATCATTCCATTGCTGAGGGCTTGCTTCCACACGTTCCGTTTTAGGGGGTACAGTATTTGGCACGGCAGAGGCAATCGGTGCGCTATATGGCGTAGTCTTGGCCGGAGTCTTCTCATGCCTGCTACCATATTCATGTAGCGGCAATGCCCCACCACCAGCTGCGAAAACTGCAGCAACATCCTCACTATACCGAGACGCTTGTGCCGTTACAGGAGGCATCTTCTTCGCCTCCTCCTTGATGGGAGCGTGTACCGGTGCAGGCGGCACAATAACCGGCGCAACGGAAGATGGTGCTTTTTGCGAAGCGATAGGAGCCACAACAGGGGCAGCTGGCATTCTCTCCAGCTTAGCCATTGTCTCCTTATGTTCAGGCTGCGCGGTGGCCTGCCGAGTGGCAGGCAAAGGCGGCACCACAATAAGCGCAGCAGGTGGCGGCGGAGCGACATGCGCCTGCGGAGCTGGAGAAGATGTAGCCTCCTTCTGCACAACCTCCTGCGCCTGAGCCTGAGGCTGAGGCTGAGGCTGAGGCTGAGGCTGAGGCTTTATATCGGGAAGGGGAACAGAATCTACATGGCTTTCGGCCAACAAAGCCTTGGCAGATTGCTCCGCCTTTTTCTGATCCACTGGCTCTAGATAAGCATCAGCATTATCCTGCACATGCGATGGCAAAGGGGTTTCTGCTGGCATAATCGCTTTGCCAGATCCATAGCGTTTGCCAACATCCTCGCCTACCGCTAAACCCTGCCCATCAGCCAACTGATGCTTCAGGTCCGCCTCAAGCTGTGGCCTTAATTGATGCCACTTATTAATGAACTGACTATTGGAGCGGCTTACATCCTGTAAGCTTGGCACAGGCTCTGGCTGGCCGGGCCAAATATCGCCTTCCTCTGGAAGGATAGGGGTTGTACTCGCAACTTCGCCCCGCACACGGCGTGCCACTTCACTCTGTGCATCGGGAGAGTTAGGGTTGCCGATGGGGTTAAACATCTCCCCTGCACGCCTATCCCACCCCGTACAGCTTGCCGTTAAACACGATAAAATAACGAGACTAGCCCGCCTCATCCCATCGCCCTTGGGCATCATCCGGTGCATAATACGTGTTTTATAAGCAGGCTCTGACAAGAGAAGAAGGCGGTAAGCCCCTGCATGGCTATTTGATTTATCTGACTGATATCCCACCTTTTATACCCGCATCCGTGCCATAGTTGCTTTTAAATAACCTGTTCCTGTCAAAAGGGTAGGAATCACAGACAGCCAAAGCAATACTGCCCCCATAAACCCAAAATACCGGGCCACATCATGAAAAGAACTAATACCCCCTTGCCCAAGAATGAGCAAACCTATGGCCACCATTTGTATCCCCGTTTTCCATTTCGCCAAACGAGTTGAAGGGATTGTCTGATTTTGAGAGGCCATATATTCCCGCAACCCACTAATTAAAATCTCTCGCAACATAATCAAAATAGCTGCATAGAGGGACCAAAAATGCAAGCCTCCTAGCCCGGCGAGGGCTAAAAGCAAACTACCCACCAAGAGCTTATCTGCAATCGGGTCCATCATCCGGCCTAAGTCAGACGTTAAACCTTGCCTGCGTGCTAAGGCTCCGTCCAGATAATCCGTCACACATGCCCCAACATATAAGCAAAAAGCAATATCTGCCCAGATGCCACCACCAGCGAGGCACCCGATTAATAACGGGATCACAAGAATACGGAACAAAGTCAGAAGATTGGGAAGATTAAGCACTATGTATCCCTATCCGGCAGGCCATGCCCTAACTATGAATCTAGCTAGGGTTTTTCGGAGACGTCACTTTGCTCTCTTACCCATTCTGGATGGAAATATCCATAAATGACCTGCGCCATTTCACGATTAATTCCCGGTACATGTTCTAACTCCTCTATTGCCGCTTGGCGCACCTGCCGGACAGACCCAAAGCGTGTCAGCAATGCCTTCTTCCGTGCTGGGCCAATGCCGGGCACATCATCCAACCCTGAGCGCGTTAACGCCTTAGAGCGACCAGCCCTATGGGTTGTAATCACGAAGCGATGCGCCTCATCACGCAGGCGTTGTAGATAATATAAGACAGCATCATTAACAGGTAATTGAAATGGCTCCCGCCCTTCGACGAAAAACCACTCTCGCCCCGCATTGCGATCCACCCCTTTCGCAATCCCCACAATCGGAATGGAGGACAGGCCCTTCTCCTCAAGCATCTCTTTTACGACTCGTACTTGGCCTTTGCCGCCATCAATCAACAACAGATCTGGCCATGCCTCACTCCCTGCATCCTCCATACTTAATTGTGCAAAACGGCGGCTCATAACCTCCTTCATCATTCCAAAATCATCGCCCGGTGCCACAGGACCACGAATGGAAAACTTACGGTAAGCCCGTTTTACAAACCCCTCCGGCCCGCCAACAATCATCGCCCCATAAGGGGCTTGGCCCATCAGATGAGAGTTATCATACACTTCGATACGTTTTGGCGGCGCAGGAAGACCAAACAAATCCGCCACCTTTTCCAAAAGAGCCGCCTGTCCTGCTGTCTCTGCTAAGCGGCGTTCTAACGCTTCGCGCGCATTGAGGACGGCATGATCCAACACATCTTTTTTCTCCCCCCTTTGTGGTTGGAGTATCTGCACCTTATGCCCGCGCTGTAGTGTCAGAGCCTCCATCAACAAAGCATCCTCTTGCGGAGCAAGATTCGTCAATATCTGAGCGGGTGGTTGTTTATCCTCATAAAATTGCAATAAAAAAGCAGAAAGAACATCTGCCGCTGGCTCATCCTTCGCATGACGCGGATAGAAGGCGCGGTTCCCATTATTTCGTCCTCCTCGGATAAAGAAAACCTGTATGCAGCTCTGTCCCGCTTGCTGCCACAAAGCCACAACATCTGCTTCTCGAATAGTAATGGGATTAATCGCACCTGAGGCTCGAAGATTCGCAAAGCCGCGGATACGGTCCCGAATCAGCGCAGCACGCTCAAAAGCCATCTCCTCCGCGGCATCTTCCATCTCTTTTGTGAGCCGTTGTTGAAGCTCCCGCCCTCCACCGCTGAGGAACTCCTTCGTTTGTCCAACTAACGCTTGATATTCCTGCGCGCTAATCCGCTCCACACAGGGGGCAGAACAACGCTTAATTTGATAAAGCAAACAAGGCCTAGTGCGGGATTCAAACACGCTATCGGTGCATGTCCGCAGCATAAAAGCCCGTTGAATCACCTGAATCGTCTGATCCACCGCACGAGATGACGCAAAAGGCCCCCAATAAGTCGCCCCTTTTATCGGTTTCCCCCTTTGGCGCATTAGGCGAGGGTAAGCGTGGTCCCCACTTAGCAACAACCACGGGTAAGATTTATCGTCCCGCAAGAGGATATTAAAGCGTGGCTTCATCCGCTTGATGTAATTGGCCTCTAGCAACAAAGCTTCGGCCTCTGTCCTGGTGACGACAATCTCCATCCCCATAGTAAGCGTCACCATCAGACGAATACGTTCGGATAGGCGAGAGAGATGGGTATAAGAGGTTACACGTTTCTTAAGGTTTAGGGCCTTACCAACATAAAGCACCTCCCCCTTCGCCCCGACCATACGGTAGACGCCCGGACTGTCGGGGATTGTCTTCAGGGCCTTCCGAATCGCAGCCACACCGTGAGGGGATTCAGCCATAATGCTCATTTACCGCCAATTCTTCCTGATTTTATAAGGCTTAGCAAACTCATCCACTATTCCTGTGGAAAAAGCTGTGAATACCCCAAGGGTAAAACGCCGCATCGCAGAGTTTCTCTCCTTTTTGAGAGATTGCCTATTTTTTAGTCACCATCACTAACTATCTGAAAAACAACGATTTATAAAAGGTTTTCTAACCCGTAACATAGATGTTCCCCCCTTTTCCCCCGATATAACTGTCAATCCCGTTTCTGAAAAAAATAGTGGACAGAAAATACCCAAAACATCGCCAGAAAGGAAAATTATGTTTGACTCTTCGTCATTCTTTCTTCTGCCTTCTCCAAAAGAGTAAGCATATTCTCACCCGCCACAGCGCGAATCTCACTATCATCCAGCCCATGCTCTTGTAATGTTTGGATGAGTTGATGGGTCTCACCAGCATCCTGCCAGCCCTCTATGCCGCCCCCCCCATCAAAGTCGGAGGAGAGACCAACATGCTCCACACCTATCCGGCGGATAACGTACAGCACATGCTTCGCAAAATCCGCCGCTGTGCCACCACCGCCACGTTTTAAAAACGCCCCCATGGCTGTGATTTGGATAAGCCCGCCACTCGCCTTCAACACATCTAGTTGCCCATCATCCAGATTACGCGGATGGTCACACAAAGCCCGCACGCAAGAATGACTAGCAAAAACCGGTACCTCGGAAAGTTCCACAGCCTGCATCATCGTCTTGCGCGATGCATGTGAGACATCCACCAACATGCCATGACGATTCATCTGTTGAATCACACGGCGGCCCAACGAGGATAAGCCGCCATGTGCTTCCTCTGGGCCTTCTCGTACCACTGCGGAATCCGCTAAGAGATTATGCCCATTATGGGTAAGGGTCATATAACGCACCCCATAACGCTGAGCGAGCCAGCCAATACGGCTATCATCCTCTCCTATCGGATAACCATTCTCCATCACCGGGATGAGCGCGACCTCCCCATTTTGCGCCGCCTGCCGTATATGCGCGGCTGTGTGACATAGAGCCGCCTCCCCCTCAAGATAATGGGGAACCATATCCTCTATTGCCTCTAACATAGCTTGCGCCCGCCGCCATGCCGCCGCATGACCAGCTTCATCAAGGCCTGCTTGTGGTGTATAGGCTGCTAAACAAGCCGCCCCTAACCCGCCCGCTTTCGCTTTGGGGACCGTAAACCGCCGCTCTACATCTCGCTGGGCGCAATCAGCTTGGTCACGCTTGTGCCAACTGGGAAGGCCATCCGCCGTTTTTTCCTCCCACGGAATATCAATATGCGTATCCATGATGAAAATAGACATCTATAAGGCCCCTTCCTTCGCTATACGCTTCAATGTGGCGTAATAAGCCATAATCGCAAGATCATACTTGAATTTTTCCGCTTAAAGAGGGATCAAAAGCCATGCGTCTTATTACATGGAATATCAATTCACTTCGCCTCCGGCTGCCCCTCTTAACGCGTCTAAGCGAAGAATACGCCCCTGATGTCATCTGCCTTCAGGAAACAAAGGTCCCCGACCCGCTCTACCCCCAAGAGGCGTTAACGGCCCTAGGCTATCCGCATCAGCTTTATCGCGGGATGAAAAGCTATAACGGCGTGACGATTCTATCACGCATACCGTTAGAGCCCGCCCTATCTCATGCACCTGATTGGTGCGGCAAGATGGATTGCCGCCATGTTGCTGCGCGCCTTCATACAGACTCCGGCCCGGTGAATCTTCATAATTTCTACGTCCCTGCTGGTGGCGACATACCAGACCCAGACGAGAACGAAAAATTCGCCCATAAGCTCGCTTTTTTAGAAGAAGCCAAAGAGTGGTTTACAGCCCATCCTCCTAAAAGAAGCATCCTTGTGGGGGATTTAAACATCGCCCCGCTAGAGCATGACGTATGGAGCCATAAACAGCTCCTCAAAATTGTTAGCCACACACCCATTGAGACATCCGGCCTGTTAGACTGGATGCACACAGGCTTTGAAGATGCCATGCGTACTGCCATCCCAGAGCCAGAAAAACTCTATACATGGTGGTCATATCGCAACCGAGATTGGAAGAAATCTAACCGTGGCCGCCGGTTGGACCATATTTGGGCCACGCCAGATATTCTCCCCAATATGCAAAAAATCACCGTTCTCAGCGCGCTACGCGACTGGGAATCCCCCTCCGACCATGCACCGGTCATGATGGACATTACCCTCTAACAATACCACCCTATAAAGAGTGCAGGCTGACCTAACATGATAGGACCAGCCTGCTTTGGAGAACGTCTTACACATTAGGGTTAAGGCAATAGCCCCCACCCTCTGTCAGCAAAATCCCAGCTCGGCCTTGCCCCGGCTCTATCTTTTGGCGAAGGCGATAAATATGGGTCTCTAATGTATGGGTCGTTACAGAGGCGTGATACCCCCAGACCTCATGCAACAGCACATCACGCTCTACCGGCTGCCCTCCTGCGCGATAGAGATATTTAAGGATAGCTGTCTCTTTCTCTGTTAAATGAATCCGCTGACCTGTTTTAGGCTCAAAAAGCTGCTTGTTTGCGGGGCGAAAGACATAAGGACCAATATCAAAAACAACGTCCTCGCTATTTTCAAACAAACGCAGCTGCGCTCTCACACGCGCCTTTAACTCACCAATGCGAAAAGGCTTAGCCACATAATCATTCGCCCCTGCATCAAGACCACGAATGACATCATCTTCATCATGAGATCCTGTCATGATGATAATAGGGATTGCTAACCCCTTTTTACGTAATGCCGCACAAAATTCCCGGCCATCACCATCAGGAAGATTCACATCCAACAAGACAATATTAATCCGCCCCTCAGAACGACCCAACACTTCCTCTGCAAGAGCAAGCGTGGTTGCCCGCTCTACCCGATAAGCCGCTCCTTCTGACAACTGAGCCGCTAAGACGGAACCTAAACCATCATCATCGTCAACAATCAATATTGAGTGCCGCGTATTCATGTCTCAAAAATCCTGTTCATAAATACAGTTCAGTTACAGCCTTGCCCTCAACATCCCCCCAAAAAAGAGCCTGAAAAGCATAGCACTGCTACTAACCAACCAACACTACCCTAATCCGTTTAAAAACAGAAGGCTATGCCTCTTCACGTAGCTCTGCCTCCTCTTTTACCCCGGTAAAGGCCTCTTGCCCTTCTGGCGAGAACATGGAAATAGCCAAATCCCCCGCAGCTGGACTCGTCTTAGTCCTATCTTCTGCCGAGCGTATAAAGATACCCGTCCCACGGCGTACGATGAGCAGATCGATCCGGTTTTCTTCTTTTTCCAACAAATCAGCCATTACTTCCGTAACGGTATAGCTCTTAAAACGCCAACCACGACTAAATAACGTATCAAAAAACGTATAGTTCCATCCCGGCTCTCCCAGTACTTTCCCACGCGCATCACGCGAAAGACCACGATAGAGGTCCAGCCGTGCCACACCGGGGCTAACCTGATAAACGCGCTCCCGCCCCATATGAGGGGCTAAATGCCCGCAAACCATACCATTATAAATCGCATCCCCTGTTGTCGCGATCAGATAATCGGCGGGCCGCTCCTCCAAAGCTTCTTGCCCGGCTGCGGAGAGGAGTTCCGTCTTTAAAACAGGCACCCCGAGCCGTGCAGCAGGCATAAGCTCTTGCGCTGTTGTATCAACAAGCAAGACGGGTACTTTCTCCTCATTCAAACATGCGGCGAGGTCCGTTGACCACGCATTACCGCCTAGAATGACCAAAGCTGGCTCGTTAGAGAGTGTCAGATGCAGCCGCCGTGCGAGGGGACCGAGGGAAAAGCCATGGCAAATCATCGTCACAGCAATGACTGCAAACACTGCAGGCATCACCAACTCTGCCGAAGGATACCCCGCCTCTGCCAATTTAATCCCCGCAGCCCCAGCCACAGCCGCTGCAACAATACCGCGCGGGGCAATCCAGCCAACAAAAAGCCGCTCTTGCCAGCTCATCGTTGTGCCTAATGTGGAGAGGAAAATCCCCAGTGGCCGCACCACAAACAACACCACTAAGGTCAGCAATAAAATCGGGACCGAGAGCCGTGCCAGAACCCCACGATGCAAATCCGCCGCGAGGAGGATGAACAATACCGAGACCATCAGCACAACAAGGGATTCCTTTGTGCGTTTTAGATCATTCATCCCCGGCGGGTGTAAGTTGGTCAGCATCATGCCAAAAACGGTTACGGCGATTAGCCCCGCACCTTCCATCGCCAATGTGCAGGCCTCAAAAATAACCAGGGCTAGTGTTAGAATGACAGGGACCTTTAGCAGCTCCGGCATTAAGTCCCGCGTAAAGAGATAGCTGAGCAAATAAGCAGGCAATATCCCCGCAGCAACAGACAAAGCCCCCGCCACAACCATATCAGGCAAGGTGTGGACAAAGAGCATCTGTTTATGCAGGTCGAGATGCAGCAACATAACCTGCATCACCACCGCAGCAAGAATAGCCCCTAGCGGGTCATTCACAATCGCTTCCCACCGTAAAAAGGCAGCAACACGCGGTTGTAACTTGGCACTGCGTAGCAAAGGCAGAATGACCGTAGGCCCCGTCACCACGATAATCGCCCCAAAGAGAAAAGACGGCCCCCACTCCAGCCGTGCAACATAATGCGCCGCTATGGAGCCTAAGAGCCAGTTGATAGGCAAGGCCACCATCGTCAAACGTGCAACCCCTTGCCCAGCCTCGCGTAACTGACGAAGATCCAGCGCAAGGCCGCCTTCAAAAACGATCAAGGCGACCAGCATAGAGACAAGCGGACGGAAGGCATGGCCTAATGTTTCGGAGGGGTTTAACCAGCCTAGCACAGGGCCAAAAAGCAGCCCCATAGCAAACAGCAACACAATTGCTGGCAAGTGCAGACGCCACGCCACCCATTGCGCCAGCATACCAGCCCCAAATGTTAGCACCACACCAAAGAGAACATCATAGGCCATAGGGAGCGTATTTCCTCCATTGCGCGTAGCCGAATATCAGCCATTCTCACAATAAATACACAAACGCTCCATGGCAGAAAAGCTCCGCCATCACGCTAATAAGGCTGTAAGAGGCTTAATTTTGTGCGCTACGCTCCATCACCGCAACAAAAAAGCCATCTGTCCCATAGCTATAGGGGGTAAGGGCAAAGGCAGAATCTTGGCGCAAGCTCTCTGGCAAGAATAAAGACCGCCGCGCTGAAGGAAGGCGCTGATAATCAGCCCTTCTTTTAAGGAAGGCCTCTATCTGCTGGGTATTCTCCACCCCTAAGAGAGAGCATGTGGCATAAACCAATTTACCACCGGGGCGAACAAGCCGTGCGGCAATATCCAAAATAGCGGCTTGCTTTACGCAAAGCTCTTGTACATCCGTCTCACTTAGCCGCAGCCGTGCATCAGGGTTACGCCGCCATGTTCCCGTACCAGAGCAAGGCGCATCGACCAATACCGTCTCAAACTGCCCTTCCCGCCGTTTGGCCCATTTATCTCCCTCTTTGAGGAGATGGCGCGTCACATTATGCACACCCGCCCGGCGCAACCGCTTTACAGCCCCCTCCAACCGTATAGAGGAGACATCACATGCGACAATTTGACCCTTATTTTCCATCGTCATGGCAATAGCTAAGGTCTTTCCCGCCGCACCAGCGCAATAATCAAGCAACCGCTCGCCGGGGCGGGCATCCACCGCCGCAGCGATGAGCTGGCTCCCTTCATCCTGAATCTCTACCAGACCATCCCGAAAAAGTGCCGCAGCGGTAACGGGCTGGCGGCCCTCAAGACGAATCCCCCAAGGGGAAAGAGGCGTTGGCTGCCCATCAAACCCTTCCCGCTTAAGGCGGCGCAAGGCTTCCTCACGCGTTCCTTTCAGCAGATTCACGCGGAGGTCGAGCGTTGGAGCCCCCATGAGGGCACGCATTTCCTCCTCCAATCGCTCACCGAAATCACGCTCTAAATAAGGATGCAACCAATCAGGATATTCCAACCTGACAGGGAGGGATTGTTTCTCATCTGTGATGGATTGGCCCTCTAATGCCGCCAGCATCGCATATTCACGCTCACTCAATGGGGCTGGCGCGTAACGCTCCCCACTAAATAACGCCTGAATGGAGGATAAAGGCTGCCCCACAAAATGCAGCATCGCCGCGCATAAAAGCCGTGGGGAAATATCCTCATGCCGGTACCGTAACTCTGCCCGTAAATGCCAATGCAGCCGCCGCCACGCCCGCAGCACATCCCACGCTAAGGTCGAGATAGCCCTGCGATCCCCGCCACCAATATAGCGGCGTTCGCGGAAGAAGTTATTAGCCACGGCATCAGCCGGACGATGAGGCGCATTTTGAATCGCACAAAGCAGATCAATCGCACCAGAGAGACGAGCAGCGGGGGTCATGGCCCCCGCCTACCCTGTTTCCGTCCTTCAGGAAAGGGAAAAATCACCTTACAGGCGATAGTTCGGTGCTTCCCGCGTGATGGTCACATCATGCACATGGCTTTCGCGCAGGCCAGCATTCGTAATTTTGCGGAACTTCGCCCGAACTTGCAAATCTGCCACGGTAGCGGAGCCTGTATAACCCATACCAGCCCGCAGCCCCCCAACAAGCTGATGCACCACCGCTGCCATCGGGCCTTTATAAGGCACTTGCCCCTCAATCCCCTCTGGAACCAGCTTGAGCGTATCGCGTACCTCCCCTTGGAAGTAACGATCCGCCGAGCCACGGGCCATCGCCCCCATGGAGCCCATACCACGATACGCTTTATAGGTCCGCCCCTGATAAAGGAAGCTCTCACCAGGGCTTTCCTCACATCCTGCGAGCATGGAACCAACCATCACAACATCCGCACCCGCCCCAATGGCTTTGACGATATCGCCAGAGGTCCGAATCCCCCCATCGGCAATAGCGGGGACATCAAGCTCATGACAGGCGGCCGCTGTCTCCAACACCGCAGAGAATTGCGGCACACCCACACCCGCCACCACACGCGTTGTGCAGATGGACCCTGGGCCAATGCCAATCTTTACACAATCTGCACCGGAGCGAATCAAAGCTTGTGCAGCCTCTGGTGTCGCGACATTCCCCGCAATGAGCTGCACATCCGCATAACGGTCCCGTAATTGCGCAACAGTCTCTAACACACCGCGGGAATGGCCATGGGCGGTATCAACCACCAGCACATCCACCCCCGCATCCACAAGGGCAGCCCCACGGCGGAGACCATCTTCCCCTACGCCGATAGCCGCCGCACAGAGCAACCGGCCCTCAGCATCCTTTACCGCCAAAGGATGGGTCGTTGCTTTATCCATATCCTTAACGGTAATCAGCCCCACGCAATGCTCTGCATCATCCACAACAAGGAGCTTCTCAATCCGATGGTCATGCAGGAGTTGGCGGGCTTGCTCAGGCGATGCCCCATGCTTAACCGTCACCAACCCTTCATGGGTCATCATATCGCGGACAAGTGTTGTCTCATCAGCGGTAAAGCGCATGTCACGATTGGTCAAAATCCCAACCAGCTTGCCGCTTTTCTCCACAACTGGGAGGCCAGAAATCCCATTGCGGGCCATAATCTCATGGACTTCCCGCAGGGTTTGGTCCGGCCCAACTGTTACGGGATTAACCACCATCCCGGCCTCAAAACGCTTCACACGGCGGACCTGCTCGGCCTGCTCCTCCAGCGTTAGGTTTTTATGGATAACCCCCATACCGCCTTGCTGGGCCATGCAAATAGCCATTTCTTCTTCCGTCACTGTATCCATAGCGGAGGAAAGAAGTGGAATATTCAGGCTAAGCTTACGGGTAAGACGTGTCTTTGTGCTAACCTGCCCCGGCAGAACAGAGGATTCAACAGGTTCAATAAGGACATCATCAAAGGCCAAGGCATCACGCACTCGGTTATAAAGTCTCTCTTGTGGGAAGTTTGTCATGCTGCCTACGCCCTCGCTCGTGCGTCCTGTGTCGATACAACTCGGTCAGCTTAACCCTATTGATAGATTTTAAGCCGTTGGCAGGGTCTCATAACGCACTCTGCAAAGGGAGGCAAAGAAAATCCGCCACTATGACCCTTCTATCTCACAATGAAGCCGAAAAACGCGGCGTCGCTTGGCCTGTTTGCTTTGCGGCAAGCTCTTTCTGCCGTGCATCAAACACCGCTGCCACATGCCGGAGGAAGGGCTTGCCCTTTTCTGTCAGGCTAAGGTGATTCCCTTGCCAGTGAATCAGCCCATCTTCCTCAAAAGAGCGTAAAGCCTCTAGCTCCGCAGCAAAAGCCTGACTTAGAGCCTGCCCTTCTGGAATATAAGGGGTAAGGTCCACAGCAGAGAGGCACATAATGGTCTCAATCACCTTCCCCCGCCAACGATCATCTTGTGTGCGAAAGACACCACGGGCGATGGGCAAGCCGTCTTGCTCCTTCAAAGCACGGCCATAAGCGGCTGTGGAGGGGATATTCTGATAATATCCCTCTGGCGTCATGGAGATAGACGAGGCCCCCATCCCCAGCAAAACAGGTGAGGAATCAATCGTATAGCCTTGGAAGTTCCGATGCAGTGTCCCGGCCTCATAAGCGCGCGCCATTGCATCATCTGGATGGGCGTAATGGTCTAGCCCAATGGGCTTATAGCCCGCCTCTACCAAGACGTGATCAATCATCGCCGCTTGCTCAACCCTCTCCTCCGTACCGGGTAAGGCCTCCTGAGGGATAAGTTGCTGGCGTTTCTGCTTCCACGGGACATGAGCATAACCAAAAACAGCTAATCTATCTGGTCGCATGGCCACAATGCGTTGGGCGGTGTCCTTCACACTCTCCACCGTTTGATAAGGCAGACCATAGATGAGGTCGATATTCACCCCATGCACCCCGGCAGCATGGGCTTGCTGCACACAGGCGAGAGTTTGCTCATAAGATTGTACGCGCCCGCATGTCTCTTGTACGCGTGGGTTAAGGTCCTGCACCCCAAAGCTGATGCGATTAAACCCCAACTCCGCCAAGAGTGGCAACATCCCCTCTGGAACATGACGCGGGTCCATCTCCATAGCCAACTCTGCATCTGGAGCTATCTGGAACGCCCTACGCACAGCGGCCATGACCTCCCGCAAAACATCCTGCGGTAAGGTTGTCGGCGTCCCTCCCCCAAAATGAAGATGCCGTACAAGGCGGCCTTGCCCTATCAGGGCGATAACGCGGCGCATCTCCTCTAGCAATAACGCCCCATATGCCTTACGTCCCTCCTCCTGCCGCATCACAGCCGTATTGCAGGCACAAAAGCGGCATAGCTCATCACAAAAAGGGACATGAAAATAAAGCGAGACCGATTGCTCAGCCGGCAAAGCCTTTAGCCAGCTTGCCACATCTTGCGGACCAATAGCATCAGTAAAACTAACAGCAGTTGGGTAGCTGGTATAACGCGGCAGATTGCCCGCATAACGCGCTATTAAATCAGATGAGATTTTTGCAGCCATATCGTACCATGCTCCAACCTTAAAGAAGGGAGCCTTCCCTTACAGCGGCATACGCTGATACGCAAATCTGAAGCGTATGTTAAGCGAACTTGTGCATCATTTAAGCTAAGATAACTGGCTGGGAGACCTGGATTCGAACCAGGGCTGACCGGGTCAGAGCCGGTAGTTCTACCGCTAAACTATCTCCCAAGCGGCACTGTGAGACCGCTCTAAGACGGCCTGCTAAACATAACACCCTCATAATGGCTGGGAGACCTGGATTCGAACCAGGGCTGACCGGGTCAGAGCCGGTAGTTCTACCGCTAAACTATCTCCCAAGGCGGTGCATGCAGTCGGGTTTCTAACGTCATTCATTTTCCGGCGCAAGAGGGCAGGCGCGTTTTTCCCTTGTTTCTACCCCCTCACCCCTGACGCTTATGCGCCAGACTCGCCAAAAAGGCCCCGCCTATCAATAATAGCCCAACCAGCCCCGTTATCCATTCTGGTACAGAGACCAACACGCCACATAGCATCAAAAGAGACAGAATAAGGATGGTATAAAACGCCCCATGCTCTACATAAACATACTCTGCCAAAGCGTTCGTTTTCAGCATGGAGAGGGTCATAGACCGTACAAACATGGCCCCCACACCAAGGCCAAGGGCGATTATGATAGGGTCTGTCGTAATAGCAAACGCCGAAATGACACCATCAAAAGAGAAGCTCGCATCAATAAACTCTAGATAGAGGAAGCTGAGCAAACCGCCCTTCATCATAAGGGGGGCTGCACCGGGCTCACCAATCAACCAGACGAGAACTTCTTTGCCCAATATATAGGCAACAATCCCCCCACAGCCCCAAAAGAGAAAGGCTAACGGGTCATGCCCGGGGGCCATCAAACGGCTTACCCCCATCAGCACCGCTAATGTCACCCCCACAGGCAAGGCGGGGACCCCACCAAGCCGTGCTACTGGCTTTTCCACCCATGTGACCCAATGATGGGTTTTATCATCATCTAAAAAGTAATTCAGCGCGATAAGGAGGAGGAATGCCCCACCAAAAGAGGCGATCATATCCCGCGCACCGAGCATGATATGGGCATAACGCTGCGGCTCCATCATCGCCAAACGCGCCGCTTGCCACGGGGAAAGCCCTGCGACAATAGCCACAAGCAGAATGGGGAAAAGAAACCGCATCCCTAAAACTGAAATCGGCATCCCCCAGCTCATATAACGGCGTTGCCATTGTGGAGACATGGTTTTGAGAATACCGTAATCGACAATCGCATTATCCATGGATTCAGCAGTTTCCATCAGGGCTAGAATCGCTACAGCCTCTACCCCCATAAGCACCCCGGTAAGGCTCGCTGTCTGCCAATATCCTAAGCCTGCCCCTATACATAAGGCGAAGGCTGCAACCATAAAGGCGGCGTAAAATTGTCTCACAAAAGGCCCTTATCTTCTCTAGTGCAACGGCTAACACAATGTCTCTGCCAGCCCCTTACAGGCAAAAAGCCTCTTGCAGCAACAAAAAGACGAAGCGGCCTTTGCAGATAGGATGGAAGGGCTTATCTTCTCGCATTATGAGCCCAAAAGATACGCCTCCCTCATCCCGCCGCCCTGCTAAAGAGCGAGCCGCAAAACGTGTTCCCGGCAAGCCCTTGCGTCACTCACGCACACCCGGCACACGCGACCCCGCCGATGATGCCTCTGCCTCCCAAACCTTACGGACGCAGACCGTCAAACTACGCAAAGCCCGTGGGCGCACCCCTGCCCAGCAACGCTGGCTCAATCGCCAATTAAATGACCCCTACGTCAGTGCGGCACGCCAACAAGGCTGGCGGTCCCGCGCGGCCTTCAAATTGCTAGAGATGGATGACCGCTTCCACTTCATCAAACCCGGTAGCCGCGTGGTGGACCTGGGTGCCGCACCGGGGGGCTGGGCGCAGATTGCCGTTAAGCGCGGGGCGGCTAAGGTCATTGGGGTGGACTTACTACCAGTGGACCCCGTACCGGGGGCCGACATCATCGAAGGGGATTTTATGGAAGCCGACATGCCAGAGCGGCTCCAAAACATGCTTGGCGGGCGCGCAGACCTTGTGATGTCCGATATGGCACCTAACACCACAGGCCATGCTGCAACTGATCATATCCGCATTATGGCCTTAGCTGAAAATGCACTCGACTTCGCCTTAAAAATCCTCGCTACGGACGGGGCCTTTATTGCAAAAGTCTTCCAAGGTGGGTCAGAAAAAGAGATGCTAGACCTGATGAAGCGCAACTTCGCCGTTGTGAAGCACGTCAAGCCGCCTGCCTCCCGTAAGGAATCGAGCGAGCTTTACGTCATTGCCACTGGCTTCCGCGATGAGCTTTGATTTCCCAGATTATCCCGCTCCCTTCCAAGAGATGTTCCAAGCGGCATTACGAGGGGAACATGACGGGTGTTTTGCGCTCCTTGCCTTAGCCTTAGAGAGCCGTCTCTTTCCTACAATTTCGCGCTCTGTGCCGCAGGAGTTCCCACGACGCATACCCAAACATATTGCTCAATTTTGGGATAGTACGCCCCCGCCCGATGATATTCTCACCGCCATGGAGAGCGTCCGGCTCGCTCATCCTGACTTCACCTATCATCGTGCCAATGCCGACTCCGCTCGGGCGTTTATTGAGGCGCATTTCGGCACGGATATTGCAGCCCTGTATGAGGCTTGCCCCCATCCTGCCATGCTCTCTGATTTTTGGCGGTTATGTTACCTGCATATCAAAGGCGGTGTGTATATTGATGCCGATGTTATCTGCCACGCCCCTGTTACGGACATAACCAAAGGAGCCCATTTTAAGACATTGCTACCTTACTCCGTGGGCAATCCGTGGTGCCTTGATAATGACATCCTCATTTACGAGGCCGGGAACCCCCTCATGCAGCATATTATGGAAACGATGTTCCACCAGGTCCGCGCTTTTGTCGAGACAGGTGTTTTTGAAAATGTCTGGGCCATTACCGGCCCCGGAGCAATGGTCATGGGAACCATGAATTGGATTGCCCAACAGCTAAAAACGCATGATGTTCCTTTTAAAGAGATTGATAGCTTCCTAACAGATTCAGGGATTATCTTTATCCCTCATCCGCATATAGAGCAGGCCTTGCCGACTTATTCGCACTTTGCGTACCAACAAACTACGGCAAATTGGCGCAGATTCCGGCCTAACCTTTAGGCCCTTCATGCGGTGTGGCAATTACCTCCTGCACAGCATCCATCAATATCGTACGTTCATGCGGGGCAGTTACATCGGCCAGCGTAACGCTATCCAGCACATCCATAAACGCAAAACGTGCCTTCAACAGCGTCTGTTTTAAACGGCATCCCCCCACCAAAATACAGCCCGCTGCTGCCTCATCTTTACGCATGCAGCTTACAAGGGCGAGGTCATCCTCTGTACAACGGACAACATCACCCAGATAAATCTCCGCCGCATCACGCCCTAAACGCAGCCCCCCTTTGCGCCCACGCAGCGTCTTAATAAAGCCATGCTGCCCTAAGCGATGCACCACCTTTACTAAATGATTTTCAGAGACTCCATAAACACGGGCAATCTCCCCAATAGAGACAAGACGGTCTTTTTGTGTTTCCAGATAAATTAAAACCCGAAAGGCGTAATCCGTATAAAGGGTTAAGCGCATAGCCCTAATCCCCCTACCCTATGCCGCATCACTCTGGCGTGCTTTCTCCAGCAATTTACCTAGAGAAGCGAGGATTTTCCGCGCCATATTAATGCGTACGGCGTTTGTCATTTCCCGCACCATCGCAAGCTTATGGTCCGGGCGTATCTTCACCCCAGCTTTCTCATTCCGCGCAGCCCAACGGATTAACCCATCTGGATTAGCAAACTTATTCTTGCGGAACTGAAGCACCATGCCTTTAGGACCAGCCTCTAACCGCTCCACCCCGGTATCGCGGCAGAGTTTTTTAATCATCACAACATCAAGCAGATTTTCTACCTCTTGGGGCAGCGGGCCGAAGCGATCCACCAGCTCTACCCGCATCGCATCCACATCAGCTTCATCCTTCAAAGCGGCGATGCGGCGATATAGACCAAGCCGAACAGGCAGGTCTTTTACATAATCCTCCGGCAAGAGGACAGCCAAACCGAGAATGATGTTCGGTGTCCAGCCTATATCCTCCTCATCGCTCTCATCACGCATCCGCCGCAAATCCGTCACCGCATCTTGCAGCATCTGTTGATACAGCTCGATCCCCACCTCCCGAATATGGCCAGATTGCTCATCGCCTAAGAGGTTCCCCGCCCCGCGTAAATCGAGGTCATGCGAGGCGAGCGTAAAGCCTGCCCCTAAAGAATCCAACGTCTGCATAATCTCTAAGCGTTTGATGGAAGATGAGGATAATACATGCGTTTGTGGCCATGTCAGATAGGCATAACCACGCTGTTTGGCCCGCCCTACACGACCACGAAGCTGATAAAGCTGGCCAAGGCCAAACATATCCGCCCGGTGAATAATAATCGTATTAACACGCGGCATATCCAAGCCGCTTTCCACAATATTGGTGGAGAGCAGAATATCGTACTTCCCCTCCGAGAACTCCGTCATCACCGTTTCTAGCTCGGTGGGGGTGAGGCGACCATGCGCCTCGGTAATGCGGGCATCTGGCACAATCTCTTTAAGTCGCTCTGCCATATGCCGCATATCCGATAAACGCGGCACAACGCAGAAAATCTGCCCCCCGCGGAAGCGTTCTCGCTGAATGGCTTCATGAATCATCACTTTATCAAAAGGCGTGATGAAGGTACGGACCGAGAGCCGGTCTGTCGGCGGGGTGGCAATCAGGCTCATCTCCCGCACACCAGAGAGCGATAGCTGAAGCGTGCGGGGAAGCGGGGTTGCGGAGAGGGTCAGCACATGGACATCCTCGCGCATGGCCTTCAGCTTCTCTTTATGCGCCACGCCGAAATGCTGTTCCTCATCAATAATCAGCATCCCTAGCCGCTCAAAAGACACTGCTTTGGAGAGGAGCGCATGAGTCCCGATAACAATATCCACCGTGCCATCAGCCAACCCATCGCGCACTTTTGTGGCTTCTTTTGCGCTCACCATGCGTGAGAGCTGCTCTACCCGCACAGGTAGCCCCTCAAAACGCTGTTTAAAGCCAAGATAATGCTGCCGTGCAAGCAAGGTTGTGGGCACCACGACAGCCACTTGCATACCAGAAAGAGCCGCGACAAACGCCGCGCGTAAGGCGACTTCTGTCTTACCAAAGCCGACATCCCCACAGACGAGGCGGTCCATCGGCTTGCCGCTGCTTAAATCCTCCAACACATCGGCAATCGCGCGCGATTGATCCTCCGTCTCCATAAAAGGAAATCGCGCGCAGAACTCATCCCACAACCCCTCTGCGGGAGCCATGATGGGGGCCTCCTTCATCGCCCGTGCCGCTGCGGTGCGAATCAGCTCCCCGGCCATTTCGCGCAGGCGTGTCTTCATCTTCGCCTTACGCGCCTGCCATGATGTCCCACCTAGCCTATCAAGCTGCACCGTCCCTTGCTCGGAGCCAAACCGGCTAAGCAAGTCGATATTCTCCACAGGCAGAAGCAAGCGTTGCTCCCCATCATAAAGGATGGAGAGATAATCATGCGCTACACGCCCTTCGCGCACGGTCTCTAGCCCAACATAACGCCCAATGCCGTATTCCTCATGGACGACAAGGTCACCCTCGGCAATTTCGCCAATTTGGGTGATAAAATCTTGGCCCTTTCGCCGCCGCCTTGGTGGGCGGGCTAACCTCTCTCCTAATAAATCTTGCTCGGAGACAAAGGCGACTCTTCCCCCCGTAAAGCCACGCTCTAGCCCCAGAACAACCAGCCCAACCGCCCCACGCGCCATAGCTGCGGCCTCGGGCCAACCCTCAAAGCTCTCACACGCAATATCATGATCGCGTAAGAGGGTCGCAATCCGCTCCCGCGAGCCATTGCTCCATGCCGTTAGGTAAGTGCGCCGCCCCTCTTTCGCCCATGCTTGTACATGGGTTGCAAATTGCTGAAAAATCCCTTCTCGCCCCGCGCCGCCCATGCTGGCAAAAACAGGCCCCGGCTTATAGCCCGCCTCTATCCCCTCAGCTCCATCAGGGCGCGCAAAGGGTGATAATAGGACGGTGGGATAGCCCTTCAACATCCCTTCCCACCCATGGCGATTGAGATATAAACGATGCGGTGGCAAGGGCCGGTAAGGCAGCTCCCCCTCATGCCCCGCCGCGCAACGCGCTTGGTAATGGTCGGCAATCATCTCCAACCGGGCGGTAAGAATCTCTGGCGTCTCACGCTCAAAACTCACCGCGGCATCTGGCAGATAATCCAACAAAGTTTCCATATGATGGCCATCACCATCATGAAAAAGCGGTAGATAATGCTCTGCCCCGCTGGCCCGGCGTCCCTCCAATAATTGCCGGTACAGCACATCCTCCATCGCACCGCTGCCAAACACATCCCGCCATCCTGTCTGAAAACGGCTTAGGCTGGCTTTATCCAATGCATATTCCGACACGGGCGTAAGGCTGAACCCCTCCCGCGCCTCTGTCGAACGCTGGGTTGCAGCATCAAAATTACGGATATTATCAACCTCATCTCCGAAGAAATCGAGCCGCACAGGCTCCCCCGCATCAGCAGGATAGAGGTCGAAGATGCTCCCGCGCATAGCAAATTCGCCGCGCTCCATCACGGTATCAACACGGCTATAGCCATTCCCCACCAACTGCTCGGCAAGGTGATTAGCCTCCACCATATCACCACGTTTGATGTGGAGTGTCTGGCCCGCAAAAGCGGCACGCGGCGGTACACGTTGAATCATCGCATGGATTGTCGTCAGCACAATGCGGCCTGTGGGCGGTGCGGGCTCCAATAAATGGCTTAAGGTTGCTGTACGCTCTGCAACGATGGACGGATTAGGCGAGATACGATCATAAGGTAGGCAATCCCACGCAGGAAAGCGCAGCACCATTACCTCTGGCACAAGCCAACTCAGCATATCAGCCAGGGACGCTAAAGCGGCATCATCATGAGCGACATGCACAATCGTCCCTTGATGCTCTGACAAACGCTGACGCAGCAAAAACGCCACCGCGCCATCTGGCACACCCCAGATAGTCGGACCAAAAGACGCCATGGCAGAATCTTCAGCGTGCATCAAAGCAGGCTCCCCTCATGAGATAAGAGTATTTTTATTATCTGATGGTTTTGCTACCCTATAACGCTCCCTCGGCCCTCTGTCAGCACAAAAGCCGTTTACACGCTATGCCCCTTGCCCCTCCCTCTTTGCGGATTACCCCGCTTTTGGCCCCGCTGACGAGCTTGCCAGGACTCACAGCACGCCATGCCACATTATTAAGCAAAATTAGCGGCGGCAAACGGGTGATTGACCTGCTCTTTACCCTGCCAGAAAAGCTCATTGACCGCCGAAAAATAATGACCCTTGCCGAAGGACGCGCCCTCCCAACGGGGGACGTACTCACAAGCCATGTCCGCGTCTTAGGCATTCGCCGTCCTGCACGGCCTTCCCAACCGACCATCCTCACCGCCCATGATGAAACGGGCATGTTAGAGATTACTTTCTTCCAAAAAGGGCGACTGTTCCTCCCCCCTGAAGGCACGGAGATTCTCGTCTCTGGTAAAGTAGGACATTATCATGACCGCCTCACACTCTCCCGGCCAGACCATATCATCGCGTGGGAGAAGAGAGATAACTTCCCGTGGTTAGAGCCTGTCTGGCCCTTAACGGCTGGATTATTCCCCTCCACCGTGCGCCGTGCCATGAAGGCCGCTTTGGCCCTCATCCCCGATGACCTCCCCGAATGGTTAGATGCCCCCCTCCTGCAAAAACATCGCTGGCCGTCCTTTAAAACGGCATTAGAAACCTTACACCTGCCCGAAAGCCTCTCCCAACAAGGGGACCCCACCCCCTTTTTAGAGCGCGCACGCGCACGCCTTGCCGCTGATGAAGTCCTCGCTGACCAGCTTTGCTTAGGGATGGCCCGCCAACAAGCGCAGGCGCGCGAGGGGCGTGCCCTTATTGGAGATGGCACACTCCGCCAACAGCTTTTGGAACGTTTTGGCCATCGCCCCACCGCAGCCCAAAGCCGTGTCATAGATGAAATTGCCGCTGATATGCGCCAACCCACCCCGATGATGCGCCTTTTGCAAGGTGATGTAGGGGCAGGGAAAACCCTTGTCGCGATGATGGCCATGCTCCATGCTGTAGAGGCCGGCACTCAAGCGGCCTTCATGGCCCCGACCGAAATCCTCGCTCAGCAACATGCCAGCACCTTTGAAGCCCTCTGCCCTGTGCCCTTTGTCTTTTTAAGTGGCTCCATCAAAGGGCGTGCCCGGCGGATTGCCTTAGCCAAGCTGGCCGATGGTCATGCTAAAATCGCCATCGGCACGCATGCACTCTTTCAAGATGGTGTCATCTTTGCTGACCTCGGGCTTGCTGTCATTGATGAACAGCATCGTTTTGGGGTGGAGCAGCGTATGAAGCTCGCCACAAAAGGCCCTGCAACTGATGTGCTAGTCATGACAGCCACCCCCATCCCCCGCACACTTCAACTCACAGAATGGGGCGAGATGGGCGTTAGCCGGCTGGATAGCAAACCCGCCGGACGCCAACCCATCCATACGACTGTTCATAATATGGGCCTATTGGATGATATTCTCGCAGGGATAAAGCGCGCCTTAGAGCAAGGAAAACAAATCTTTTGGGTCTGCCCTCTTATTGAGGAGAGTGAAAGCCAAAGTGCCGCCGCAGCGGAGGAACGCTGGGCCGCACTCACCAAACGATTCGGCCCCATCATCGGCCTTGCCCACGGCAAACAGGATATTGAGACACGCCAAAAGGCCCTCACCGCCTTTGAGCAAGGCAAAACACGCCTCCTTGTTGCCACAACGGTGATTGAAGTCGGCGTTGATATCCCCAATGCAACGATTATGGTCATTGAGCAAGCTGAGCGTTTCGGCCTTGCCCAGCTTCATCAACTCCGTGGTCGGGTGGGGCGTGAGGCACAACAATCTTATTGCCTCCTCCTCCATAGTGAGGAGAGCAGCTTCACCGCGAAAAAACGCCTCTCCCTCTTACGCGATACTGAGGATGGCTTCCTCATCGCTGATGAAGATTTCCGCATCCGTGGTGGGGGCGACCTTGCAGGCAGCCGCCAATCTGGCTTACCGGGCTTTCGCCTTGCCGACCCCACACGCCTTGCTTTGCTCCTCACCGCTATGCGCCATGATAGCCAGCGTGAGCTAACGCGTAACCCCACCTTACAAGGCCCACGCGGAGCAGCCTTGCAAGACCTCCTCCACCTGTTTGACCGCGCCATGCCGGGACGATTGCTCGCCGCTGGGTAGAAGACTGGATATTAAATCAATTTTATTGATAACCAAGCGACTAGTTTATAGTAATTCTTTAATAGTGCCTCCCTTAATTAAAGAGATTGAAAAATCTTCGCAGTTTTTTCTTTTTCATATGGCGTAAGTGAAAAAACATGCTACCGTCCTAATCGGACCGCATGAATGGCGGTGCCTTTTAAGACCCTGAGGGTAGCAGAATGTTGCTCCCCTCCCTGATGACCCCAGTACGGGACGAGACACTTGAGAAATAATAGATCCGACCGCAGCTCCTTTTCCTCCCGCCGCGGCGGTTTTGACCGCGATTTTATGACCCAACCCTCCTATTTTGACGATCGCGGCAGTTACGATGCGCCGCGTGGTGGCTTTGGTGGTGGCCCCCGCCGCGGTGGCGGTGGCGGCCGTGGTGGCCCGCAAATCACTCCCACAGGCCCCGAAATCACCGGGACGGTTAAATGGTTCAACTCCGAGCGTGGCTTCGGTTTTGTTGGGCTGAGCGATGGTAGCGGGGATGTTTTCCTCCACGCGAATACGCTGAACACTATCGGCCATGGCGAGCCTGCACCGGGCACAACTGTTGTTGTACGCGTTGGCCAAGGCCCCAAAGGCCGCCAAGTCGCCGAGGTTCTCTCTGTTGATGCCAGCACTGCGACAGAGGAAGCCCCCCGCCACTCCGCACCGCCTATGCGGCAAGAGCGTGAGCGTTTCCACCCTGCACCAGATCTCTCCCAAGCTGAAGAAATGCGCGGGATTGTAAAATGGTACAACACCACCAAGGGCTTTGGCTTCATCACACCAGAAGCTGGGGGTAAGGATGTATTCGTCCACGCTTCTGCTTTGGAGCGGTCCGGCCTGCGTAGCTTAGCTGATGGTCAGGCTGTTGGGATGCATGTCATCCAAGGCCATAAAGGCCCTGAGGCTGTACAGCTCTCCGCTGAATAAGCAAAGGAAAAGGGAGGTTGTGCCTTTACAACCTCTCCCACCTTATAAAAAACCCCACGGCCTGCATGCTGTGGGGTTTTTTATATCAATATTCACCACGTCCTTTATTACGCAGCAGACGCGCTTTATCGCGCTGCCAGTCTCTATCAGCAATCGCGTGGCGTTTATCTTCTTTCTTCCGCCCTTTCCCAAGGCCAAGCGTTACTTTAGCCACACCGCGCGCGTTAAAATGAATATCTAACGGCACAAGAGACGCCCCAGCCTTTGTGACCTCCCCAATATATTTGGCTAATTGCTTACGGTGCAGCAGAAGCTTCCGTGGTGCCCGTGTATCAAAGCGGGACAACACTCCGCCCTGATATTCTGGAATATAGGAGTTAATAAGCCAAAGCTCGCCCTCGCGCTCAACCGCATAAGATTCGGACAATGTAGCCCGCCCCATCCGCAAGCTTTTTACCTCTGGCCCTTTTAGCACCAGTCCGGCTTCCACAGTCTCTATGATGGAGTAATTAAAACGGGCTTTACGATTCTGCGCGGCAATACCGTGCGAAATCAGCCCGCCTTTTGTCTTTTTCTTACTCGCTGCCATATCCGCGTCTTAACCCAACAGCCCAAGCGAACGTAAAGCATCATCAACCCGCTTCTTCGTCTCATCACGCGGCTCAACCATCGGCAAACGCAAAGTCGGAGTGCAAAGGCCTAAACGAGACAGCGCGTATTTTGCCGGGGCAGGGCTTGTCTCAGCAAAAAGGGCATCATGCAACGGCATAAGCTTATCTTGCAGCGCAATCGCCTCTTGCACCTTCCCTTCCTGCCAAAGCCGATGAAGTTGCGCACAAAGCTCCGGCACTACGTTAGAGGTCACACTAATGCAGCCATGCCCACCTGCCGCAAGGAAGGATAAAATCGTCCCATCCTCACCAGAAAGCTGATTAAACGCTGCACCTGCAACACGCCGCACCGCAATCGGGCGTGTGAGATTCGCCGTGGCATCCTTTGTACCCACAATATTAGGATGCTGAGCAAGGCGACCTAGAGTCTCTGGCGTTAAATCAACAACCGAGCGACCGGGAATACAATAAAGCCAAAGCGGCAAAGGAGTCGCATCTGCCACCGTCATAAAATGCCGGTAAAGCCCTTCTTGCGTTGGTTTATTGTAATAAGGCACGACAACCAACAACGCATCTGCCCCTACTTTATGGGCATGACGAGCCATTCCCACAGCCTCATGCGTACTGTTAGAGCCAGCCCCCGCCATCACCAAGGCGCGCCCATTTGCCACCTCGACACAATGCTCAACAACACGGCCATGTTCAGCATGAGAGAGTGTAGGACTCTCCCCCGTTGTGCCAGAGGGGATAAGCCCTGTCGTCCCCCCCTCAATCTGCCGCTCAATCAAACGAGCAGCCGTTTGCTCATCAAGCGTGCCATCCGCCTTCATCGGGGTGATAAGGGCGGTCAAAGAGCCGCGATAGTGCTGATTAATCGTCTGCGCCATAATGATACTCTCCGCCCTCATCTCTCAATCATCACAACAAATAATGCCACCATTATAAGCATCCTCCCCTCTGGGAGAAAGGTCACATCTCATCACGGAAGGGACTCCGTGGGTAACTCCCCAAAATATGATGGCCCTCGCTTACCTTTACCAACGCGGTGAGGGCATGGTGCACCTTTGGCTCCTCCACCGCACCTTCTATATCCATCAAAAAACGAGACGCCTCAAAAGAGCCCCCCAGCATATAGCTCTCAATCCGCGTCATGTTGACTCCATAACGTGCAAAACACGCTAAGACATCACATAAAGCCCCCGGCACATGCCGAATATGGACAAGCAATGTCGTCATCATCGGCTGCCCAGCCATAGCATCTGTAACAGAATCTGGCAGGGCAACACGGTAAAAGCGCGTTGTATTATGGGCAGCATCCTCAACATTGCGTTGCAGAATATTCAACCCATTCAGCTCCCCCGCTAGAGAGGACGCAATGGCTGCATCTTCCTTCCGCCCCCAGCCAGCTACAAGCTCCGCCGCGCCTGCTGTATCAAACTCCGTCACAGGCTCCAACGCATAATAAGCAAGCAAGCCGCGTACCTGTGCCATCGCTACAGGGTGGGTATGAACACGCTTTATATCCTCAAGCCGTGCCCCCGGTACGGCTAATAGGCAATGCTCCACGCGCTGAAAATGCTCCCCAACAATTTTTAACCCCGCCTCTGGCAAGAGCGCATGAATCTCCGCCACACGCCCAGCAAGGGAGTTCTCACACGGTAAAAGCCCCTCATCAGCTTGCCCATCCCGCACGGCCTCAATCGTCTCGGCAAAGCTGCGGCATGGTAGGGTAACCCAGTCCGGCCGGGTTACACGGCATGCAAGGTCGGAATACGCACCCGGTCGGCCCTGAAATGCAATTACCGGCATGATGCTCTCTCCCCCAGATGCGCCCTGACCCGCGCTAAATCCTCTGCTGTATCCACACCTAACGGAGCATGAGCCACCTGCACACAGCCGACCGCCATGCCAGCCTCTAAAGCACGTAATTGCTCCAAGCGTTCGCGTTTTTCTAACAAAGAAGGCGGCAATCTCACAAATTGCGCTAAAGCCTTACGCCGCCATGCATACACCCCTACATGATGCCATAAAGGCCCCACTCCCCACGGAATCACAGAGCGCGAAAAATATAAGGCCCGCGCTACAGCATCATCATGCTGAAACGCACAAGCTACCTTCACAACCGACTCGGCCTTAGCTTCAGCCTCGCTCTGCACGGGAGCCACTAAGGTGCCGATTGCAAACTGCTCATCCTCTAAAGGGCGCAATGATTTTGCAATCATCTGGGGGTCTATCAAAGGGAGATCCCCTTGGAGATTAACGACAGAATCGTAATGTTCGTGAGGGTCATAAACAGCCAACGCCGCTTGCACACGGTCCGAGCCACTGGGCAAAGCGGGGTCTGTTAAAACCACCTCCACACCGGGAAGATGGGAGACAGCCGCGCTAATCTCATCATCGCCCGCAGCGACTAAAACCGGCCCCAACCCAGCCGCCACAGCACGCCGGGCGACATGAACAATCATCACCTCGCCATCAATTAAAGCCAAAGCCTTGCGTGGAAGCCGCGTAGAGGCAATTCTGGAGGGGATGACAATAATCGCTCGCATGAGTCCTTGATTGCCGCGCTCCCTGCGTCTCGTCAATTACTCCGTAAGAATAAAGGCATATCCGCCCTATGTCCCACCCCGCTTTTTCTGACTATCTTCCCCTCGCCCAACAATGCGCCGAGGCCGCGCGGCGGGTCATTCTTCCCTATTTTCGGCAGTCACTCGCTATTCATGCCAAAGAGGATGACAGTCCCGTTACCAAAGCTGACCAAGAGGCTGAGGCTGCTATGCGGGCCCTCCTCACCCAGCATGTGCCCCATCATGCCATCTTAGGAGAGGAAGCGGGACACTCTGGCCAGATAGATAATGAATGGCTCTGGGTCTTAGACCCTATAGACGGCACGCGCGCCTTTGTGACAGGCCGCCCCAGCTTTACGAGTTTAATCTCCCTCTTTTACAAAGGCCGCCCTGTTTTGGGAATCATCGACCAACCAATAACCAATGAACGCTGGATAGGGGTTGAAGGCGCACCCAGCCGTTATGACGCCCCTCACATGCCCGGCCATATCGGCACATGTCAGCACGTCCCCCTCCATGAGGCTGAACTCTCCTGCACCGCACCAGAAATCTTCCGCCCTGCGCAATATCAATGCTTCCAAAAACTCCAAAAACAAACGCGCCGGACCTCATGGGGCGGTGATGCTTACGCTTACGGGCTGCTCTGTTTAGGTCATATCGACATCATCGCAGAAGATACACTCAAACCGTGGGATTGGGGGCCTCTTTTGCCCATCATCACGGGGGCCGGTGGCTGCGTGACAGATTGGGCAGGCAATGCTTTAACACTAGAAAGTGATGGCACTATCCTCGCTTGTGCCAACCCAACCCTCCATCAGGAGGCGATAGAAGCCCTTTCCTCTTAACGCGCTGTCCGTTACAGATAAAGAACGATTCCTTTCGTGCCGCGCTCATGTTGGCACCCGCCCTTATGATGAGGTTACCCGCTATGACCCTCTCCCTCGCTAAAGACCGTATTAAAATCCTTCTGTTGGAAGGGATTCATGACAGTGCGGTTAATTACCTAGAGCAACAAGGCTATGCCTCTGTTACCCGCTTAAAAGGAGCTTTGGAGGGCGATGCCCTTAAAGAGGCCCTTGATGGCGTCCATATGGTCGGCATCCGCAGTCGTACGCGCCTTACAGCCGAGATTATCCATTCTGCTAACCGCCTAATGGCGATTGGCTGCTTCTGCATTGGGACCAATCAGGTGGACCTTAATGCCGCGCGTATGGCCGGTATTCCTGTCTTTAACGCACCTTTTAGCAATACGCGCTCCGTTGCGGAGCTGGTCATGGGCGAGATTGTGATGCTCCTCCGCCGCATCCCCTCCCGCTCGGAAGCCTGCCATCACGGTGGATGGGAGAAATCCGCCGCCAATGCGTGGGAAGTACGCGGCAAGACAGTCGGCATTGTTGGCTATGGCTCCATCGGCTCTCAGCTTTCTGTTTTAGCGGAATCCTTCGGCCTGCGCGTACTTTATTACGATATTGCCCCGCGCCTGCCCCATGGGAACGCCATCGCCGTTGCCTCGTTGGAGGAATTGCTAAGCCAGTCCGATATTGTCACCCTTCATGTTCCTGAAACGCCAGAGACAAAGGACATGATTGGCGAGGCAGAAATCCGTGCGATGAAGCCTAACTCCATCCTCCTCAATAATGCCCGTGGTACGGTTGTGGACCTTGAGGCCCTTGCCCGCGCGCTTAAAGATAAGCATTTGATGGGGGCTGCGATTGATGTTTTCCCTGTCGAGCCAAAAAGCAGCCAAGAGCGTTTTACCACTCCGCTGCAAGGGCTAGAGAATGTGTTGCTCACCCCTCATATTGGTGGCTCCACGATGGAAGCACAAGAGCGCATCGGTGTGGAAGTCGCCCAAAAGCTAGTGGAATATTCCGATGTTGGCTCAACCATCGGGGCGGTCAATTTCCCGCAAGTACAGCTTGGCGAACGCCCCGGTGGGATGCGCTTTATGCACGTCCATGCCAATCAGCCGGGTATTTTAGGGCAAATCAACGATATTTTTGCGAAGTCGGCCTGCAACCTCACAGCGCAGTTCCTCCAAACAGATGGCGAGCTTGGCTATGTCGTCACCGAGGCTGAGGCTCAGCCGGGGCAGGACATCCCCACATTGGAGAAAGCCCTGCTCGAGCAGCTTCGCGGTTTGAAAGGGACGTTACGGGCCCGCTCTATCCGCCCGCTCATGAGCGCGTAAAGAGGCCTCGCCTCTCTATCAGCCCCGCCCATCATGAATACGCCTATGATGGCGGGGTATCGTCCCACAAGCCCCTATATGACGGAATCCTAGCGTTATGGCGGTTACGCCTCCTTCCCTTGCCCGCATCCAAAGCTTCACTTTTATGGGGATTGATGCTTTGCCGGTCATGGTGGAGGTGCAAATCTCCAGCGGGTTACCGTCTTTCATCATCGTTGGTATGCCCGCCCGCGCTATTGCGGAATCACGCGAGCGTGTTCGGGCTGCCCTCTCCGCTATGGGGCTTGCCCTCCCCCCTAAGCGCATCCTTGTTAATCTCACACCAGCAGACCTCCCCAAAGAGGGCGCGCATTTCGACCTCCCTATTGCGCTAGGCGTCCTTGTCGCGATGGGCGTCATCCCACCAGAGGCCACAGCCCCGCTCACCGCCTTGGGGGAAGTCGCCTTAGATGGCACGATAAACCCTGTTAGGGGCGTTCTTTGTGCGGCATTAGCGGCTGTCAGCCAGGAGCGTGGCTTAATCTGCCCGGCCTCTCAAGGGGCGGAAGCCCGTTGGGGCCATCCAGAGCTTAACATTATTGCTGCCCCGACCCTTAAGGCACTCATTGGCCATCTTCGCAAAGAACAACCCCTCCCGCCAGAGCCTCCACCCACGCCACAACCTCCCGATTACGGGCCGGACCTCAAAGATGTTAAGGGCATGATGCAAGCACGCCGTGTGTTGGAGATTGCCGCAGCGGGGCGTCATTCCCTGCTGATGTCTGGCCCGCCGGGCTCTGGCAAATCTATGCTAGCAAGCCGCCTACCGAGCATCCTGCCTGAGCTTACCCCTGCTGAAATGCTGGAGACAAGCCGCATCCATAGCATTAGCGGGCTATTACCGGCGGGTAGGCTCATCAACCGCCCGCCTTATCGCGCACCGCATCATAACACGACCCTCCCTGCCCTCGTTGGCGGCGGTCCTAAAGCTATGCCCGGCGACATTAGCCTCGCTCACAATGGCGTTCTTTTCCTTGATGAACTCCCCGAGTTCCCCCGTAATTGTCTGGAAGGTTTGCGCCAACCTGTTGAAACAGGGGAAGTAACCATCTCCCGCGCGGCACGGCATACGCAATATCCAGCGCGTTTCCAACTCATCGCGGCGATGAATCCCTGCCGGTGCGGCTATGTCCATGATGCCGAACGTGCTTGTAAAAAAGCCCCTCGTTGTGCGCAAGAATACACTGCCCGCATCTCCGGCCCGATGATGGACCGCATGGATTTATGCGTCCATGTCCATTCCCTCTCCCCCTTAGAAATCAGCCGCGCCCCTACGGGTGAGAGCAGTGCAGAAGTACGCGCGCGTGTCCAACAAGCTTACGACCGCCAACTCGCCCGACAAGGGGCATGTAATGCGGCTATGCCGCCAGAAGGCTTTGCCTTTGAGGACGAAGCCCGTACCCTTGCCGAGCAAGCCGCCCTACGGATGAAACTCTCTCATCGTGGTATTACGCGCATGTTCCGCGTAGCCCGCACCATCGCGGATTTAGACGCAGCCACCACCGTACAAAAACAGCATGTAGCCGAGGCTCTTTCTTACCGTAATGCACTATAGGCCCCGAAGACACGCGCCCTTACCTGATGTGATAGAAAAGCACGTTCTACTCAGTATGTTCTGGCCAACGAATAAAGCGATTTAACGCCCATTCCTCAAGAGCTTGGAACATCACCTGCTCCATTGTCTCATTATGTGAGGCAGCATAGTCCTTCAGGGCCTCTAACGCCTCTGTCTCTAGGTTAAGCACAAGGAACAACGCATTGGTCATAATACGCTCCTTTAAAACCAAGGTCATCTTCCCTCTAGGAAAGACGATTCCCACGCCTCACGCATTGATATAGAACAATAGAGGTCCTTAATACATTAACGCGTAGTAAATTAACTATGTAAGTAACGTCAAGGCCTTAAAGAAATCTGCTTTCAGGTCATCTACATCCTCTAGTCCCACTTGGACACGAAACGCCGCCCCGCTGGGCAAACCTTCATGATGCGTCCGCTTCAAACCACCAGATGTAGGCAGTACAAGGCTTTCATACCCGCCCCAGCTTGCGCCTATACCAAATAGCTCCAAGCTCTCTAACATAGCCATCATCGCCTCTTGCGTGATGCCCGCTGCTAATTCCACACCAAATAGCCCACTTGCATCTTGGAAATCCCTCTTCCAAAGCGCATGACCGGGGCAAGAAGGCAGAGCAGGATGACGCACACAAGCAACCTCTGGTCGGCTCTCCAACCATTGCGCTAACGCATAAGCAGAGCGGGCTTGCTGTGCCAAGCGCACGGCCATCGTTTTTAAACCGCGTAATGTCAACCAGCACTCATCTGGTGCGCCACAGGCCCCAAGCTCAATCGCTGCACGGCGCAAGGCCCGCCAATCCTCTGGTTTTTGAACCGTAATCGCCCCTAAAATCACATCGGCATGGCCTGCGGGGTATTTCGTCAAAGCTTGAATGGACACATCCACCCCATGGGTAAAAGGCTGAAACGCCCCAATCCCCCATGTATTATCCAGCAATAAGCGTGCCCCCACCCCATGTGCTATCCGCGCTAACAGGGGAATATCTTGGACCTCAAATGTATGGCTACCGGGGCTTTCTGCAAAGATAACCGCTGTATGAGGCTTCATATAAGCCCGCAATTCAGCCTCGTTCGCACGCGGAGGATAAAAGCTGATTTCCACCCCAAAGCGGGCCAAAAAATTAACCGCAAAACGCCGTGTCGGCCCATAAACCGAATCGGGTAATAAGAGATGATCCCCGCCCTTTAAAAAAGCGAGCAAGGCTACTGTACAAGCAGCTAGGCCAGAATTAACAACCTGCGTATGCTGCCCGCCCTCTAGCGCGGCAATAACACGCTCTAACTCATGCTGAACGGGGTTACCCATTGCCCCATAAACAAGCTCATGCTCATAAGCCCGTGCCCCTTGGGCCTCCATATCCGCCACAGTGGGGAACACTACAGTAGAGCCACGCTCGATAGGTGGATTCACAAAACTACCATCGCGCCCCGGCTTTTGCCGCCCTGCATGGGTTAAAAAGGTCGCTAATTTCTGCCAACCAGCCCCAATAATGCGCTCTGATGATTCAGATGATGGTGTCTTTTCCATACCCACCGGCACAGCTCCCTTGCTGGATTCATGCCATCTCTTATAGCGTGCCGCCTATATCTAAACTACCCAATGCGCTTCATACTGTCTTTTACACCCCAAATCAGTATAGAATGGTGGTTCCCATTGCTAAGATTCAGGCCATGTTCATGCAGGATTCGACAATACCCTCTACCTCCTATCTTCGGCTCGTTAGTTGGAATCTCTTCCATGAAGATGGTGCCACATTAGAGGATATTCGCCTGCTACTGCGTACAACCAAGGCTGATATTTTACTGATGCAAGAATGTCGCCCTTTTACAAACCGCTTACCAGACCTCGTTGGTGGTCATTATAGCCGCCTCGCTTCCGAGGGGCGTGTGCATGGGACAGCTTGTTGGAGTCGCTTCCCCTTCCAAACCCCGCCCCGGCTGCACATGCTCCAACCGGGGCTAGTCGCTCATCGCTCGGCGCAATTATTGGAGTTTGATATTGGCTTCGGCCCCTTTACAATCGCCAATGTGCATCTCTCCCACGGTCCTATCCTCAACCGCCGCCAGCTACGCCTTATCCGGCAAGAACTCTCAGAGCGCGCCATCATTATGGGGGATTTTAACCAAGTTGGGCCTGCTATGCTCCGTGGCTTTAAAGATGTCGGCCCGCGTGAACAAACACATCGGATGCTTGATAAAGTCCCCCTCCGGCTGGATCGCTGCCTAACACGTGGCTTCTCAGCCCTAAGCCATCGCGCTTATCCCCGTTTTGGCTCGGACCACCGGCCTATTGCCGTCACCCTTTACCCTCATGATGAAGTGGAAACCTTTCTCCCCCTTAAAGGTAAGGGAGAAAGAGCCGACATACCCCATTACGCAACCTTGTCACCAACGGCCATACCTCAATATCCGACAAGGTAAGCCTGTCGTTACAATGGGCTAGGATGAAGCCTTCCAAATGAGCGGCGGTTGCCTCATCATGCAATGTTATGTTGCTCTCAAAATTGAGCCGCAATGACCGCCTATCCAAATTCGCGCTACCGACAAAGCTCCACATCGTATCGACTGTCATTAATTTGGAATGATTAAAGGGCGGCGCACCTAACCAAACACGACAACCAGCCTGTACCAACTGCCGCAAACATGCATCACGCGCATAATCGGTGATGGGATGATTACTTCTATGCGGCACAACAATATCAATCACCACACCACGCAATGCGGCTAATTCTAACGCTGTTGCAAAACGATCATCGGGGATGAAATAAGGCGTCATGAAACAAACATGATGCCGTGCCAAAATAATGGCTTGGAGGATGGTATATTCTATAAGCTCCACCTCCATATCCGGCCCAGATGTCACAACCCGTGCAGGAATATCCCCTGCTGCAACGGGGTCTGGGAAGTAACGCTCGCCGTCCAGCTCCTCCCGCGTTGTAAACGCCCAATCTTTAATAAAGACTTCTGATAACTGCTGTACAACGGGGCCTTCTAGGCGGAAATGTGTGTCTGCCACCGGCATACGGCGGTGGGTAGCGTTATTGAGGCAATTTTCATCCCCAATATTTAACCCGCCCATATAGCCAACACGGCCATCCACCACCAAAATCTTACGATGATCCCGCAAATTGACAAAAGGCATCCGCCACGGCCATAGCGAATGCATAAAACGCGCACAGCGTATATGACGTTGTCGCAACTGCTTGATAATGGGGCTATAGAGATAGCCACTGCCAATCCCATCCACCAACACACGCACCTCAACACCGCGCTGCTGCGCTGTGGCAAGGGCATCTACAAATTGGCGACCAATTTTATCATACCGAAAAATGTAAGAGCATAAGAGGATGGACCGCTCCGCCTGATGAATACTCTCCAACATATGCGGGTAGGCTTGGTCACCATTATGAAGGCACTCAACCTGATTCCCCTTCAATAAGGGTAAGCCCGTCAAGCCATCCAACATCTTAATCAACGGATTCATGAAACTATCTTGAGCATCATGCGTCCATTTAGCGAGGAAGGCGGTTTCCTCCGGGGTAGTATATTCCCGCAATTTTTGCGCGCGCCGCCGCACCCGATTAATACCGAGGCATAAATATAGGATAGGCCCCATATAGGGCATAAACCAGCAAATGCCGATCCACCCTGTCGCAGCGGCCGTGTCCCGTTTTGTTAGCAACACATGCGCTGTAATACCGAGCGAGAACGCAATATGCAGCGCACCAAACCAAAAAGAGACTGAAAAGAACGATGCCATATAGGGCCGCACCCCTCTCTTAACGCCGTAACATCCATTGCGGTGCGACCCGGCCAGCACTCCCACGACGCCCCACAAGCGGTGATAAATCCTCTGGCGAGCGTGCCCGTTGGCCATCTTGCCATATCAGCCCTTCATCAAGGCAAAAGAGCCGGACTTGCTTTAAACTTGCCCCGGCAGCCAGTTTTTGCAAACTCACTCCCCCGCCTTTTGCCACTTCGGCCACTTGCTCCAATGGGAAAATAAGCGCGCGCTTATTGGTTGTCAGACACAAAACATGCGTTCCCTCCGCTGGGAGGACATACTGCACCACAGCCCCATCGCGCAGATTAAAGACCTGCCGCCCTGTCCGCTTCTCAGCTGCGAGATTCCCGGCTGAAACCTGCATCCCGCGCCCATCACTGCTTGTCAGCATATAGCGGCTCTCATCATCACCTAATGCAAAGAGAGCCACCGGTTGGTCCTCTTGGGCAAGGTCTGCCAAAGTACGCACCGGCTGGCCAAAACCACGACCACGCGGCAGGTCTGCCACTTTTAACGTAAAAGCGCGGCCTCCTGCTGCCATCATGCACAGGCGGTCCGTACTCTGACATTCCACAGCATAAGCCAGCCCATCGCCTTCCTTAAAACGATGATTCGCTACATCATGCCCATGCCCCTTTACCGCACGAATCCACCCTTCTTGCGAGAGTAGAACCGTCACAGGCTCCCGCTCCACCGCAAGGGCGGCGGACGTATCAATAGTTGCAGGGGCTTCCCCTATAATGGTGCGGCGAGCCCCATAAGCTCCCCCTTCAAAAAGAGCCTGCATTTTTTGGAGGTCTTTACCGATCCGGCTCCAACGGCGTTTTTCAGAGCCTAAAAGGGCCTCCAACGTGGCTTGTTCCTTCCCAAGGCCATCCCACTCTTTACGTATCTCCATTTCTTCCAAACGCCGCAGAGACCGCAAACGCATATTCAACACATAATCGGCTTGCAATTCACTGAGGGAGAACGCCTTCATCAAAGCGGGTTTTGGCTCATCTTCCTCCCGAATGAGGCGGATGACCTCATCTAGATTTAGATAGACCTTTAAGAACCCTTCTAAAATCTCCAGCCGCTTCAATACCGCATCCAAACGGTGCTGCGTCCGGCGGATTAAAACCTCATGAACATGCTCTAACCATGCCTGCAATACCGCTTTTAGCGACAAGACCCCGGGGATCTTCCCTTGGCTCAGCACATTCATATTCAAGCTAAAACGGCTCTCCAACATCGTATGTTTAAAGAGCGTCTCCATCAGCACTTCTGGGGCACAATTACGGGTTTTGGGCTCCAAAACCAATCTTATATCCGTTGTGCTTTCATCCCGCACATCTGCCAGAAGGGGCAGCTTACGCTCCTCCATCTTCTTGGCGATATCTTCGATCAACTTACCCTTTTGCACTTGATAGGGGATTTCCGAGACGATGATGCTCCATGCCCCAGCGCGGCCTTTCTCTACAGCCCAACGCGCCCGGATGCGGAAACTCCCCCGGCCTGTCTCATACGCTTGGATGAGCGTCTCCCGGTCCTCCACCAATAGCCCTCCCGTGGGGAAGTCCGGCCCTTGGACAAGCTCTAAAAGCTCCGCGATGGTACAATCTGGTTTTTCAATCAATAAACGTGCAGCTTGGTAAAGTTCCGCCGCGTTATGAGGGGGGATGCTTGTGGCCATCCCCACAGCAATCCCCGCCGCCCCATTAGCCAACAAATTGGGGAACAACCCCGGCAAGACAACAGGCTCTTGGTCCTCATTATCGTAAGTCGGGCGGAAATCGACCGCATTATCGCCAATGCCTTCCAGCATGATGCGCGCGGTTTCTGTCATTCGGCTTTCTGTATAACGCATGGCTGCTGCACCATCGCCATCAATCGAGCCGAAATTGCCTTGCCCTTCCACCAAGGGATAACGCACAGCAAAATCCTGCGCTAGGCGGACTAACGCATCATAAACGGAAGCATCACCATGGGGGTGGAACTTACCAATCACATCCCCCACCACGCGGGCGCATTTCTTAAAGCCAGAGCTTGGGTCTAGCTTGAGCTGCTGCATCGCATAGAGCAAACGCCGATGCACGGGCTTAAGACCATCGCGCACATCCGGCAGGGAACGCGATGTGATAGTGGACATCGCATAGGCCAGATAACGCTCGCTCAACGCTTCTGCCAGCCGTGTATCTTCAATATGCCCGGCGTGGTCCCCCGTCATAAGCTCTCCTGCTCTCTTTATTCAGACGCGTATGCGCAACAGGTTAGACACGCTCTTTGCCCTCATGTCCAGTGCTGCTAGCGACAACAGCCCGCTGTAAAGCGGCCATTAATCTCTCCCGCGCGGCAGGGAGTGGACGGTGATGCGTCGCAAAAACAGCCCGTTGCAGAAAATAACCGCTCAGCTGGGCTCCTTCTAGCCAATCTGCTGCGCGGCCTTCGGCCTCCTCGTCATATAAAAAGGACGGCAGAGGGAGAAGTCGATCCTTCCACTCCCCTGCCCCCTCCTCACTCACAGCGCGCCCCGTACGGGGGGAGACATAAGCAAGCCCCTCACTCGCCCCCGTAACAGCGCAGCGATCCAGCGTTAAGCCATAACCAAGCTCTTGCAGCAAAAGCAGCTCCCACCGTAAATAGAGCGCAACAGGCGGTTGAGCTGGGGAGACACTTAAAGCCCCTAAAAAATGCGTCAGAGAGGAAAAGAGAATCTCATGCGGCTCACGTTCTGCAAGGGCCTCGCTACAAAGGCTACACGCACTGCTCAACAAGGTTAGAGCGAGGGGATAATCCAACAGAAAAGACGCGCTGGGCCTAACAAGCTCTGCCGTCAAATAGCCTAGCTGCTCTGGCAGGCGGGCTTTCCAGCGGGCCATGATAAGGCTGCCCTCTTGCCACAAACCCGTTTGCCGGCGAGAGCGTCCCCCATGCACCAACGCATGATACATGCCACGCTTTTGCGTCAATATCGTAGCACGTAAGCTGCTCTCACCATGGAGGGACAACCGCAAAATAATCGCTGGCTCTTCCCACTCCATACGTCCCTCCCTTTTAGGGCCGTAACATGAAAAAAGCCCCCGCTATAGTGACGGAGGCCTTTTCTCATCATAAACCCCTAATAAGGCTTATTTCTTTTGGCCAGAAGCCGCAGCGACCTCAGCCGCGAAGTCTGTCTCAGCCTTCTCGATGCCTTCACCGAGTTTAAAGCGCGTAAAGCCGACCAGCTTTGCCCCAGCCTTTTTGACAACTTCCTTCACGCGGCTCTCACCGTCATGCACCCAGACTTGCTCCAGAAGAACCACTTCCTCATAGAACTTACGGATACGCCCATCGACCATCTTCTCAATGATAGCTTCTGGCTTGCCAGAGTTACGGGCTTGCTCCTCCAGCACCTTACGCTCATGCGCTACAGCAGCAGCATCCACGCTATCAATATCCAGAGCGGTCGGGCTGGTGGCTGCAACATGCATACCAATCTGACGGCCCAATGTGAGCAGAGCCTCACTCTCGGAAGGAGCCTCAATCGCAGCCAACACACCGATGCGGCCAACACCCGGACGCAGCGCACCATGAACATAGCTCGCCACAACGCCAGAAGGAACGCTCAGCACGCTCACGCGGCGGAGGCTCATATTCTCGCCGATTGTTGCGACAAGATGGGTCAGCTCATCAGCCACTGTACGACCAGACGGCATTTTAGCGGCCTTAACAGCCTCTAAATCATCACCGACCTTCAGCGCAACTTTGGCGATATCTTCCACAGCCTGCTGGAAGGCATCATTACGCGCAACGAAGTCCGTCTCCGCGTTCACCTCAACCAGAGCAGCCTTTTTGCCCTCAACCGCTACAGCAACGAGACCCTCAGCCGCCACACGGCCGGATTTCTTTGCGGCTTGGGAGAGGCCCTTCTTCCGCAACCAGTCAATCGCGGCTTGCATGTCGCCCTTAGCTTCGGTCAGGGCTTTTTTACAATCCATCATGCCGGCACTTGTTGCATCGCGCAGCTCGCGCACCATTGCTGCTGTAATCTCTGCCATAGTCTCTAACCTCTAATAACAAGCGGCACAGCCACGGGGACCCCACGGCTGTGCGGCTCTCTATACGCACATAGGCAGCGTAGCATCCCGCATAGGGCTAGACGCTACGCTTACTTTATACAGCTTAGCCAGCTGTCGGAGCGGCAGCCTCGGCCTTCTCTACAGCGGCGGTCTCCTCCACTGGCAGCTCCGCAGAAGCCCCAATATCCTGGCCAGATGCTGCCAACTCGGCAGAGATACCATCCAGCACAGCACCGGAAATCAGCTCGCAATAAGTTGCAATAGCGCGGATAGCATCATCGTTACCGGGGATGGGGAAGGTCACACCCTTAGGGTCGGAGTTGCTATCCAGCACAGCGATCACGGGGATGCCCAGCTTATTGGCTTCCTCAACAGCCAGCTTCTCTTTGTTTGTATCAATCACAAACAGAAGGTCCGGCAGGCCACCCATATCCTTAATCCCACCGAGGGAGCGTTCCAGCTTCTCACGATCACGGGTGATGTCGAGGATTTCCTTCTTCGTCAGGCCCGTTGTATCGCCAGCGAGCATCTCATCAATGCCGCGCAGACGCTTAATGGAACCGGTGATGGTCTTCCAGTTCGTCAACATACCACCGAGCCAACGGTGATTCACATAATACTGGCCGCAACGCTGTGCTGCCTCTGCCACGAGATCCGCTGCAGCGCGCTTTGTCCCCACAAATAAGACACGCCCACCAGAAGCAACCGTGTCACGCACTTGCTTCAAAGCGCGGTCTAGCAGCGGTACAGTCTGCTGAAGGTCGATGATATGAACCTGATTACGCACACCGAAAAGATACGGTGCCATAGCAGGGTTCCAACGGCGGGTATGGTGACCGAAATGAACACCAGCCTCAAGCAGTTGACGCATTGTGAATTGTGGCATTGCCATCGTAAAATCTCTCTAACTCTGGTTAAACCTCCGCATAGCAACGCTCCCTTAACGGGAACACCAGGTGATTGCGGGCTATGCGTGCGAAATACACCTCCCCTTACGAAGGAAGATAGCTCTCCTATAAGCGAGGGAGGGAGAGAAAACAAGCCTCCCGCGCTGCCGCTGAGGCTAGGATGTTATTTTTTGTAAAAACCGCTCCATAACACGCCGTGCATAAGCAGCATCGCGCCCTAAACTGATAAGCGCACCAATTTGCAGCGGATGGCGTATTAGGGACCCCATTAACGCAGCAATATCAATGCGCCCCTCACGCAGCCCATCGCGCGCTGCAGGGGGAAGGTCTCGCCCCGCATCATCACACACAACACGCAGCACGGCAAAAGGCAGGCCCGCTTGTGCCACTAACCCGCTCTCCATATCCACTGTAGAACACTGGCTGCGCGTAAAGCAGGCGGCTTTTTCAACCGCACGATCGAGCATAATCGGGCTATGATACACCCCACCGCCGATGACCGCCTGCCCCGCCCCAAAACGCGTATTTAAGGCTGGGGAGGTCGGGTATTTTTTCCCTTCAACAAAAACGTAATCGGCAAGCTGTATCGTCCCCGGCTGTAAGGTACGGTCCAACCCACCTGCACAGCCAAAGGAGAGCAGCTCCGTCACCCCGGCTTCTTTTAGGGAGGCAACCGCCCGCTTCGCCCCTGCCTCATGCGCGTGGCTAAGGGCGATTTTCGCATGAGGGAAATAGCGTTCAGCCAAACGAGCCTCTTGCGCTAATCCCACAATAATGCCGAGCATTAAAAGCCGTACTCCACCCGGCCCGAATTACTAGAGGCCAAATTGCGATAACGCGACAAAGCCATAAGTGGGAAGAATTGCTTATAGCCATGATAGCGCAGGTAAAAGACCTTAGGGAAGCCAACAGCATTATAGGGGGCTTCGTGCCATTCCCCAGCCTCATCTTGCGCTTGGGTAAGATAAGCCATGCCACGTTGCACAGCCTCGCTCTCCTGCCGCCCAACAGCCATAAGCCCAAGGGTAGCCCATGCTGTCTGGGTCGGTAGGCTCTCCTTATACACCCCTTGCGGAGCCCCCTCATAACTGGCGCAATCCTCACCCCAGCCGCCATCATCATTCTGCACGCTTTCCAACCACGCAACAGCGCGTTGAATCATCGGGTCATCATGGGGGACACCGGCAATATTCAAGGCACATAATACAGACCATGTCCCATAAATATAATTCGTTCCCCACCGGCCAAACCAGCTACCAGAGGCTTCCTGCTCTTTGCGAATATAGTCGATCCCCTTACGGATAACGTCCTTATCCTCTGGGTGCCCCAACTGCGCTAGGAAGGAGATACACCGTGCTGAGACATCCACCGTTGGCGGGTCCAACAACGCACCATGATCTGAGAACGGGATGTGATTGAGAGCTTCGAGATCGTTATCAATATCAAATGCCCCCCAGCCGCCATTACTGCTTTGCATCCCAATAATCCATTCCCGCGCGCGCTCAATCGCAGGAGCGTTTTTCTCTGGGGCCATCCGATGCAGCAACATCCCGACAACGGCTGTATCATCAACATCAGGATAATAATCGTTTTTATATTGAAAGGCCCAGCCACCCGGGCGCAGATGCGGCGTATTAATCGCCCAGTCGCCTTTCACATCAAGAATCTGCCGTTCACGCAACCATGACGCCGCCTTCTCCAAAGCAGCCATTGTCTCGGCATTCTGTACAGCTTTGGGGCCTGTCGCGGCCTCCATCATCGCAAGACCAGAAAGCCCCGTATCCCACACAGGCGAGACACACGGCTGGCAATAAGCCTCATCGTCCTTCACAACCAGCAAATCTTGCACAGCTTGCCAAGCTTCTACAGCCCGTGGATCATCATCAGGCACGCCCATGACCCGATACATCATCACGACATTGGCCATGGAGGGGTAAATAGCCCCTAACCCACCCGCACTAAGCCGTTCTTCCACAAATTGAATGGTCGTCCGAATCGCTTTTGCATGAATAGAGCGTGGAATATGCGGCACAACGGGACGCAAAGCTTTATCCAGATAGGTAAAGAGCCGCCCCCAAATGGAGCGATAAGGCCCACGTATCCAATCCTTCACCTGTGCTGGGGGAGTTTTAAATAGCTCCTGCACATGCACACCACGCGGATTAATCGCTAATGGTTTACGCGTCACAAGAATCAAAAGCGAGGCAATGACCGTGCGGGACCAATAAGACATATTCCAAACGGAGAAGAAGGCCTTTCGCGGCAGTAACATCAGCTCTATCGGCATAACAGGGACGGCATGCCACGGCACTTCCCCATATAAAGCGAGTTGAATCCGCGTAAAGACGTTACTCCGCTCAGCCCCGCCATGTTGAAGGATGGCCGCACGCGCCCGGCGCATATGGGGGGCATTAATATCATCGCCAATCATCTTGAGGGCGAAATAGGCCTTCACGCTCGCTGAGAGGTCGAACTTCCCATCCGTATAAAGAGACCAGCCCCCATGCACCCCTTGGATACGCCGGAGATACACGCCTATTTTTTGCTCAAGAGGCTCATCTATCCGGTCGAGGAAATGCCGCAGCAAGACATATTCAGCAGGAATGGTGGCATCAGCCTCTAGCTCGAAGACCCAATGACCATCTTCCTTTTGACGTTTGCCCAAAGCGGTGTGCGAGGCCTTAACCGCTTGCTCCACCGCTGTGGCATCAATTTTATGACGGGACAACGTCGCGCTCACTGAATCTCTCCTCCACTTTCCACAATATCGGCCTTATGCCACATCACTCACGGCCGAACGAAAACCCAACGCATCCACTGCGGCAAGACCAGATTTAATAGCCCCTTCAATCGTTGAAGGCAGACCGGTATCCGTCCAATCCCCCGCAAGAGCAAGATTAGCGTATGAGGTTTTTGCCTCAGGCCGCTTCTTATCCTGTTCTGGCGTGGCTGCAAAGGTGGCCCGTTTTTCACGGATCAACCGTGCAGCGGGCATTACCTCTGGCAGAGGATGCTGTAAAGCAGGATTTAACGCTTGCCGAAGCTCCTGCCACATATGGGCTAACATCTCGTCATTCTGCCAGCTTGCATAACGGTTCGCCGCACTCACTGTGACAGACAAAACCTCATCATGCAGAAAGACCCATTCCGCCACACCGCCGACAAGCCCCATAAAGCCTGCCTCACGCAATGCTGCATGCGGTTTAAGCGGCTCTGCCAAGCGATAATGCGCATTAGCAATGCTCTCAAATGCATCAGGGCCAGTAATGGAGGGCATCAACCCCGTAGCCACAGGGGCCGGTACAGCAAGAATAACGACATCTTCAGCCCCAAGGGAAACCTCCCCGCCAGATGTCTCTAACGCCGTAATGCGCCCTCCTTCTTCCCGCAAAGCAGATACGCGCGTCCCCGTTAATATTTGAGCATGAAAGCTCTCCAGATAAGCCATAGCCGGAGTGACGAAACTTTCTGACAAACCATGCGCAGCCGTCCAAGGGCAACATGCCGCCCCTCCCTTAGCTAAGGTTTGCCGCACAATATTGCCCAGCAAGCGGGCACTTCCTTGCTCAATATCCGTATTCAACGCAGAGACCGCCAAAGGCTCCAACAGACGGCGCGACAATGCTCCTGATGAGAGACATTCCCCCACACACATATCGTCATCAGCCTTCATCAAACGCGGGAGGGCCATCAACTCCCCCCATCTCATCCCCGGCACGCGATGCTCTTTACGGAATAACCAAAAGGGAATCCGCCCCTTAGAGAGCCGCAAGACCCAAGAAAGGTCCGCCTCTAAATCATACCACGGGAAAAGCGGCCTCCCCGGCCCTTTTAACGTACCGCGCGCACCTAAAAGGTCCAGATAACGAAATGTATAGGGATTTGCTGAAAGAATAAGGTGATTGCCATTATCAATCACGCAATCCAACGCTTTATCGTGAAAGGACCGTGCCCGCCCACCACAGGCAGGGCCAGCCTCATAAAGTGTTACCTGCGCTTGGGGAGCAAGCTCCACTGCGGCAGAAAGGCCAGCAAGCCCCCCGCCGATGATGTGAACATGGCTCACAGCGAGACCCCAAAGGCCGCTAAGAGCATGGAAAGCTTCTTCCATACCGAGCAGACCCGTAAAGGCGCCTCTGGGTTACTCCAACCACGCCGCCGGAGTGCGGCTAAGGTCACGCGGTATGAAGCTGCCATAATGCGCGCTGGCCGTACCGTTGCCGCAGGACAACGGGCCATCACCGCATAAGCTTTGCGGAAATGGTCTTCCGCCCGCCCTGCGATAATCCGGCACAACCCCTCTAGCCCGACAGCATAAAGAGCCTCAGTTGGATCGGCAGGAACGCCATAACGCTGCAAAAGCTCAGTAGGGAGATAAAGCCGCCCACGGGAGGCATCCTCTGCGACATCCCGCAAAATATTGGTAAGCTGCAACGCACGCCCCAGATGATAAGCCAGCTCATTCCCCTCTGGCTCTGGCGTGCCAAATATGCGAACAGAAAGCCGCCCCACAGCCGAGGCCACACGGTCGCAATATAAATCCAACGTGGCTTCATCAGGCGCAATAATGGGCGCGCCGCAATCCATCTTCATCCCCTCAATCACGGCGATGAAATCATCTTGCTGCAAACCGAATTGCTCAATCGCAGCATGAAGGACACGGTCCAGCGCATCTTCTGTATGGCCTTGATACAAAGCAGCGATGCGCTCTTTCCACCCCTCCAAAACGAAGGCTGGGTCATCCAGAGGGATATCACCATCGGCAATATCATCCACCAGCCGGCAGAAAGCGTAGATCGCATACATGCCATCGCGCTTTATAGGGGGTAGAATCTTCATCCCGCGCCCAAAGGATGTGCCAGAACGGTTAACGATCTCCTCCACATAATTTAGGTCCGATGGAGCGCAGGGCAAACCTTGGGACTCTTTGTGATGCGTGGAGACCATATCTTCCTCTTGCTTTTCTAACAGTAATGTAAATCTGTCTTACTCTTAAAGGCCATATCAGGCCAAGAGCTACACATTAAAAGAACTCAACGGATATACCGCATCGCCCAGCTTAATGCGCGCAGGCCATCTAGTTTGGTGAGAGCTACACGCTCTGCTATCGGGTCTTGATGGCGTAAGCGTGCGCTCAAACGGCGGCATAAAGCAACAATAACCGCAGCCTCTAAGCGCATCCGGCGGTCTTTTACCAAAGCAGGCAAGCGGGCCGCTTCCTCATTTAACGCATCAACATGGGCGAGCATTTGGTCAAACACGCGCCGCACACCCGGCTTACTCCGCGCGAGGAGGAGGTCCTCTATCCCCACATTTTCTGCCGCCAACCAAGGCAAAGGCACATAACACCGATTCAGCGTTTTAAGGTCACCCTTAACATCCTGCATGTGATTGACAATTTGCAACGCCGTGCAAAGCGCATCGGAAGGGCCGAATGTCTCCTCACTCTCTTTATGCAGCATCAGCAAAAACCGCCCCACAGGATTGGCGGAATAACGGCAATAATGCAGAAGCTCCGACCAATGCTCGTAACGGGCTTTCTCAGCATCCATAATGAAAGCGGTGATTAAATCGCCCCCCACCTCCAAAGGTAGGCCATGCTCTTGCAGCACAGTGCGTAGCACAACGGCACTCCACCCATCAGCGCGCCCAGCAGGCGGACGCCGCCGCCCGTAAAGGACATCCCGCAACGCTGTCAGCCGGTCCACCTTTTGCGTGGCAGAAAGCTGGGCATTATCCACCATATCATCAGCAATACGCGCAAAACGATAATAAGCATGAACAGCCGGCCTCACGCGCGGAGCAATGAGGAATGACCCGACCGGGAAGTTCTCATCCTTCATCCCTTTTGAGGATGAAACATCATGCGCCCCCCACAGGCGTGCCTCTTCTTGCTCTTGCATATAACCCTCCCCGCCCGACTCCGTTATCATGCTGAAAACTGCCCTGATTTATGGGCTTTAAACCACGCAATCGCATCCGTAAGGGCCTGACGCGCCGCACGGGGACGGTAGCCTAGCTCGCGCTCTGCTTTCTCTGAGGAGAAGAACATCAGCTTCTTAGACATCACCAGCATCTCCCGTGTTACGCGCGGCTCTATGCCACAACTGCGCGCTAATAGCTCCGACACACAGGCAACAGGATACAACCATGATTGCTTGAGCTGGATGCGCGGGGGTTTTCTATGCACAATCTCCGCTACCATGCCAAAAAGGTCCCCCAGCATGATATTCTCCCCGCCGAGAATATATTTCTCGCCAATCGTCCCACGCTCAAAAGCAAGGACGTGGCCTTCAGCAACATCATCCACATGGACGATATTCAACCCCGTCTCCACATAAGCGGGCATACGCCCTGTAGCAGCATCAAGAATCATCTGCCCTGTTGGGGTTGGCTTAATATCGCGTGGCCCGACTGGGGTGGAGGGATTTACAATCACCGCGGGCAGCCCTTCCTCCCGCACAAGGCGTAAGACCTCTTGCTCTGCACGATATTTAGAGCGTTTATACGCCCCAACAATCTGATCCTCCGTCACAGGGGATGATTCCGTAGCCGGCACCCCATTGCGGGCCGTGGCAAGAGCTGCAACGGAGGAACAATAAACAACCCGCTTTACACCTGCTTTTTTAGCCGCGAGCATTAACTGACGCGTACCCTCCACATTCGCGCGCATCATCGCATCAGGGTCAGGCACCCATAACCGATAATCCGCTGCGACATGAAAGAGATAGGATACCCCCTCCAACGCAGCCTCCATGCTCGCTTGGTCGGAAAGGTCCCCAACAGCGAACTCCACCGGTAGGTCCGCTACATTACTGCGGTCTGATGTATGGCGGACAAAAAGACGCAGCTTATGCCCGCGCTCTAGCAAAACGCGCGCCACAGCGGACCCTACAAAGCCGGTTGCACCGGTAATCAGGGTGATTTCTTCTGCCATAACCGCTCTTTCCTTCCTACCAGCATTATCTTGAGGGATATAAGCCCCCACTGCATAGCCGGTAAAGCCCCCTCTGATTGGACCTTCCTCCCAGAGTAGCCTAGAAGGGGTCAAACTGAACTGACTTGCGGCGGCCATCTTGAAGAAAATGCTCCCCTACATCCTGTCTCTGGCAGGAATCACCCTCTTTTGCATCCTCACCTTGCGGGCTGGGATACATCCGATTCTCCTAAGCCTTGCTAAAATTGGCCTCTCGGGCTTTTTTCTGCTGCTTCTCTGCCAACTCGCTGTCAATTTTCTTCTCGGCTTCGCATGGAAGAGCAGCATCCCCGATATTAGTTTTACCCGGCTAACCGCCTCACGTTTTGTACGAGATGCCGCAGCGGCCTGCTTGCCTTTCTCCCAACTCGGCGGGATGCTACTTGGCATCCGTGCCACAACCGCTGGCCATGCCCGCCATACCACCAATGAGCAGCCCATTAACTGGATGGAGGGTATTGCCGCAAATATTGTCGATATTACAACCGAAGTTTTGGGCCAGATTGTTTTTATCATCATCGCCCTCCTGTGCCTGATTGGCCAGGCCGATGCAGGGCGGTTTATGTGGCCGCTCAGTATTGGGATGGTGTTTCTCACCTGCGGGGTGGCTGGTTTTATTTGGACACAACAACGCAGCGGGAACGCCCTGCAAGCCCTTGCACGCTTTTTTGCCAAACATATCTCCGCAGAATGGCGCGATGTCCTTGCCGATAATACTGAGAACTTCCAATCCTATATGGAAGGCTTATGGGGTAACCCGGCACGCATCGGACTAGGCGCGGGAATGCACCTTCTCTGCTGGATGGGCAGTGCTTTTATGACGTGGCTCTCCATCATTCTCCTTGGCGCGCATTGCAGCTTTCTCAATGCGTTAGCGATTGAAGGTGTTGTCTGCGGGATTATGTCTGCTGGCTTTTTCATCCCCGGCTCTTTAGGTGTGCAAGAGGCTGGTTATGTTGCTTTAGGGCATCTCTTTGGTATTAATGCCGACATCGCCATGAGCATTTCCCTACTACGCCGTGGGCGGGATATTGTCATCGGCATCCCTGTCCTACTCTTATGGCAGCTCTATGAGTTCCGGCATTTAAAGCGGCGTTCCTAAATGGCTGATACCCCCCCTCTCTTTAAGACCATAACCATCGTTGGGCCGGGATTAATTGGCTCCTCCATCCTCCGCCGTGCCCGACAGACGGACACGATCGCCCAAAAGCTCATCGCTGCGGACTGCCAAGAGGCTGTTCTCCACCGCGTAACCGCGCTGAACATCGCTGATGAAACCACAACCGACCTCATCGCGGCAGCGGCGCAGTCTGACCTTGTAATTCTGTGCATCCCAACAGGGGCTATTAGAGCTGTTGCCGCCACTATCCTCCCCCATATGAAGCCCGGTTCTATTCTAAGTGATGTCGCCTCTGTTCGCAGCAACTTAGGGCCAGAGATACACGCGCTCCTACCCGAGGGGGTAAGCTACGTCCCTGCCCATCCTATGGCAGGGACGGAATATTCCGGCCCGGATGCTGGCTTTGCCACCTTATTTGAGGACCGTTGGACGCTCCTCATCCCACCCCCCGGCACTGCACCGGAGGCCATCGCGCTTATGGAGGCCTTTTGGCACCGCTGTGGGGCACGCACACGGCAAATGACCGACCAATATCACGACCAAGTATGTGCCATTGTGAGCCATTTGCCGCATTTACTGGCCTTTACTATCTGCAACACAGCAGACCGGCTTTCGGCTGACCTACAAACTGATGTGTTAGAATATGCGGCCTCTGGCTTTCGGGATTTTACACGCATTGCGGCATCCGACCCGATTATGTGGCGCGATATTTTCCTGACCAATAAAGATGTCCTCCTCGCCACATTTAAGCGGTTTGAGGAAGATGCGCATCGCATGGTTAAAGCCATTCAAGAAGATGATAGCGAGGCCATAATGCAAAACCTCCAACGCGGGCGGCATATTCGGCGCGGCTTGATGCCAGAGCCCCAAAACTAACCGCCCTCACGCTATAACGACCCCATTATAAAAAAGCCCCCAGCAGAGGATGAACCCTGCCGGGGGCTTTTAGTCTCATCACCTCTGACGACTGAAACCATCAGAGGTGATGACCTGCAATCCGTAAGGATTAGACCTTAACAATACGCAGGTTCTTGGAGCTGTCGAGCAGAACAACATGCTCACCGCTCTTAGCGAACTCGCCAACAGCCTTCACATCATCCTTGCTGGAGACAACCTTCGGGAACACACCCCACACCACACAGAGACGACGTGATGTCTCCGCGTTGGTCAGAGCCACAACAGGCTCATGCGGACGCTCACGAGAGACCAGCACAGCACTACGGCCATTCTCTGTATGCACAGCCAGAGCCTCCGCACGCGCATTACGCGCTACATCAAAGGCAGACTTAGCCTGTGCCCCTTGGATGGTATGCTCAGCAACCGGGCGCATACGGTCCATACGGGCGCGCCATTCTGGGTCCTGCTCCACGCGGGAGGTGACACGCACCATCGTTGCCACAGCTTCCGGCCCGAAAGAGCCAGCCGCACTCTCAGCAGAGAGCATAACAGCATCGGCACCATCATAAACGGCATTTGCAACGTCAGAAACTTCTGCGCGCGTTGCCACTGGGCTGGAGATCATGCTCTCCATCATCTGCGTTGCCACGATGACCGGGCGACCCTGACGGCGTGCCTCATTGATGGCGCGCTTCTGAATCACAGGCACATCCTCAGCAGGCAGCTCCACACCAAGGTCCCCACGAGCCACCATCAGACCATCAGAGAGACGGATGATTTCCTCAAGGCACTCAACAGCTTGTGGTTTTTCCAGCTTGGTGATGATCCAAGCGCGGCCCTTAACGATGTCACGTGCTTCTTGAATATCAGCCGGACGCTGCACGAAGGAGAGGGCAATCAAATCCACCCCGATGGAAAGGGCGAATTGAAGGTCCTTATGGTCCTTCTCTGTCAGAGCAGGGATTGGCAGGGCAACGTCAGGGACGTTCACGCCCTTACGCTCGGAAAGCTTCCCACCAACGAGGACTTCAGTCTCCAGAGAGTCTTTGTTCTTCTTGGTGACACGCAGAGCCAGCTTACCATCATCCAGCAACAGACGATGACCGACATCAATAGCAGAGATAATCTCTGGGTGCGGCAAGTTAACGCGATGAGCATCACCCGGAGCTTTATCAAGGTCTAGGTTAAACTTCTGCCCGACCTTCAGCTCAACCGGCCCGTCTTTAAACACGCCAACGCGCAATTTGGGGCCCTGGAAGTCCGCCAGAACAGCCAGAGGACGCCCCAGCTTGGCCTCAGCCTCGCGCACAGCTTTGTGGCGGGCGGCGTGCTCATCATGAGCACCGTGGGAGAAGTTCAGGCGGAAAACATTCACACCAGTCTTGGCAAGATTAAGAATCTGCTCAGCAGTCTGTGATGCCGGCCCGAGGGTCGCAACAATCCGCGTGCGGCGATGATGGATGTTGGCTGTCATAACATTCCTCGACTTTTCATTTGGTCAGTCAGGCTGAATGATTTCATCGGGTAAAAGCCCCCATAACAGGCGGCGTTCAACCCACCCGTCATAGCCCCTGACTGTAACATGACACCATGATAAGCCCTGTGGACAAGCTTTAATCGTACCAACTGTGCCCGGCTCTAGCAGGGCAACAATCTTCTGATCAGGCTTCTCCGAGCTCATCAGCGGGACGTCACGATTCTGACCCCGTGCTACCTCTCCCGCAGACCGATAGGTCACAATGCGCGAATCAGCATGCCCCGTGATCGAAACTTTAGACGCATCCCCATCATAGGATGAGGAGCCGGGTATAAGGAAGGAACGGCTGCTATGCAGTGTGACCTGATGCACCCATCCCTTTTGGCCATCTGAGTCTTCCACAAGACGCCAAACCCCAAACTCACGTTCAATTTTCACCGGGTACCCACGGCGATGATACACCCAATCAATCGGGTACCGCTCACCCGGGCCGCGCCGCATATACACACGGTCTGCTCGCATAGAGGCAAAGCGTGGGAGCGGCAATTTCGTCTCCGTCCCTACATTATCGGGCACGGCTGGCGGAGCAGGATGGGCAGCTTTTGCAGCACTTGCCGCCGCGGCGGCAGCGGCCGCCTTACGCTCCAACGCACGATTACGCGCAGCCCCTCCCCCATGCTTGGCCGCATGAGGCGAGCCTTTCCCAGCTCCGGCTTTTGCTTTCGCAGCTTTCACCTCCTTTGCATGAGCCTGCGCCCCTGCATGATGTTTGCCATGGTGATGAACGCGATGGTTTTTTTGAGACTCGTCTTGCTCCTGACCCACCCCATAAGCAGGCCCCCCGAGCGACAAGGCCATCACCGCAAAGGGCACAACCCCTTGCTTAAATAACCTGTGGGAAAAAGGAACAAACACTCTCATCCCCTTATCCCTGCCAAGGGATGAGCATTTGGGCAAGCCGTATTCACCCTCATTCCCCCAAAAAATGCCCCTATAAGGAGCAACCCTGCCCTGCCAGAAAAGCGGGGCAGGGTTGGAAGACATAAAACACCCCTCTGCACGGCGCTATGCCTTGCTCACTCCCACTCGATCGTACCCGGGGGTTTGGAGGTGATGTCGTAAGTTACGCGGTTAATACCGCGGACTTCGTTCACGATGCGCCCTGCAACCCGGTTGAGGAACTCGAAGCTAAAGGGATAGACCTCCGCCGTCATGCCATCCGTGCTAGTGACGGCACGCAAGGCGCACGCTTGGTCGTAAGTGCGGTCATCACCCATCACACCGACTGTACGCACAGGCAGAAGGACAGCAAAAGCCTGCCAAATCTCGTCATACAAGCCAGCCTTACGGATTTCCTCCAGATAGATGCTATCTACCCTACGTAAAAGGTCCAGCTTCTCCCGCGTGATATCCCCGGGGATGCGAATAGCCAGCCCCGGCCCGGGGAAGGGATGCCGCCCCACAATATGCTCTGGCACGCCAATCTCACGGCCTAAAGCACGTACCTCATCCTTAAAGAGTTCACGCAGCGGCTCAACTAACTCCATATTCATCCGCTCTGGCAAGCCACCCACATTATGATGGGACTTAATCGTCACAGATGGCCCACCATTAAAGCTGACACTCTCAATCACATCCGGGTACAATGTCCCTTGCGCGAGGAATTGTGCGCCCCCTAGCTTCGCTGCCTCTTGCTCAAACACCTCAATGAACAAGCGGCCAATGGTCTTGCGCTTTACCTCCGGGTCCGTAACCCCTGCCAGCTCACCAAGGAACAGGTCGGAAGCATCCCGATGAACGAGCTGAATGTTAAAGCGATCCCGAAAGGTCTTTACCACCTCATCCGCTTCCCCGGCCCGTAAAATACCGGGATCCACGAAGATGCAGGTTAGCTGATCGCCAATCGCATCATGAATCAACTTTGCCGCAACAGAGCTATCCACCCCACCAGATAGGCCACAAATCACCTTGCCATCACCCACCTGCTTGCGGATGCGGGCAATCTCTAGGTCACGGAAGCCCGCCATTGTCCATGTGCCAGAACAGCCCGCCACATCATGCGTAAAGTTACGAATCAACTCTGCCCCGTGGGGGGTATGAACAACCTCCGGGTGGAATTGCACGCCATAAATTCGCCGCTCCTCATTAGCGATGATGGCAAATGGCGCACCTTCGGAATAAGCAACGGCCTTAAACCCGGGTGGGAGAGCCGTAACGCGGTCCCCATGGCTCATCCATACTTGCTCACGCCCACCTTGTGCCCACAGGCCATGAAAGAGCGCACATTCCTCCGCGACATCAATATAAGCACGGCCAAACTCGCGATGATCATGCGTCTCCACACGCCCGCCAAGTGTGTGGCACAATACTTGCTGGCCGTAGCAGATTCCTAAAATAGGGCGGCCAAGCTCCAACACACCTTCTGGTAGGGTTGGCGCATTATCATCATGCACACTAGCGGGACTACCAGAGAGGATAATCCCACGCGGGTTGAAAGCGCGAATCTTCTCCAATGTGGAGGTGAAAGGCCATATCTCACAATAAACGCCGCTTTCCCGCACACGCCGAGCGATGAGCTGGGTCACTTGGCTACCGAAATCCAAAATCAGGATACGGTCCTCATGAAGGGTTTCATCAAGATGTTGAAGAGTCTCTGCGCTTTTCTGCGTCACGGTCCGGCCTCGCCTTCTGGATATGGCACAATAGTCATTTCGTGCTATCTCTATAGGACGACAGGCCGCCAAGGTCATCCTTATTTTCCTGCGGCTTTACCCTCAAAACATATTTATCAGAGCTTGCCTATGCGTCTTACTCCTCTCCCCTGTCTCTTTGGCCTTCTTCTCCTTGGGGCTTGCTCCTCCCTACCCGACCCCGCGCACGACCCATACGGTACATGGGTCGGCAAGCTTGTAAGAGATGAGGGAGTCTGCCCTACAAAGAATATGTCCTCTCTGCGTATTCGCGGGAAGGATATTGTTTTTAACCCCGGTATGACTTCTGCTGCCCTGCACGGCACCTACCAGCCGGGCCAGCAAAGCTATCATGCTGAGCAAGTGGATGAAGGGATGAATCACACTCCCTACCGGCAGGTTTTTGAGGGCTATCCCGTAGGCACAGCCATCGGCGGGAACTTTACAACCCCCCGCTGCCATGCCCACATCACCCTGACGCGCCGCTAAGGCGGCCCCCTCCCTGCTGAAAATCTATAAAAAGCCTTTCAGCAGGGTTGCACCTTTTGAGAAGACCAGATAAAAGCCTCCTCAACACGATGCACCCGTAGCTCAATTGGATAGAGCACCAGACTACGAATCTGGGGGTTGGAGGTTCGAGTCCTCCCGGGTGCACCATGTGGGTTATAGCCTAGCCTTTTAGGCCCTGCACCCGTAGCTCAATTGGATAGAGCACCAGACTACGAATCTGGGGGTTGGAGGTTCGAGTCCTCCCGGGTGCACCATTCTCCTTATGCAGTATCGTACAGCTTGATGATTTCATCAGCTTTCACAGCGTCTTCTTGCGGGAAGAAGCTGAGGTGACTGACCATAAAATCCGAGAAAATCGCCACCTTTTTACCAAGAAACCGTGGCAGAACAACGCTTAACATATGCTCATCATCATCTTGCGGCGTTATTTGCATATAACGCAACATCTCCCCCCGCCAACCGATGAAATTGATGGAAAGACGCGCCTCCACATCCATCAACGCTTCCCCTAACGGGAAGGCAGGCTTGCCTTGCGTTACAAAATAACGATGCACGTCATAAGCTTTTTGCCCATCTTGCCATAAACTCCCTCCAAAACCCCCTTCAGGATGTTCAAAAGCCCCAAGAGCCTGCGGCAAATGCCCAGCTTGTTGCTGAAGATAAGCACAGACACCATTATTCACGACATTAGCCGAGATGAGAAACTTATCGGTTCGTTCTTCAATACAGCGTATAAAGTCAGCAATGCGATCTTCTTGCAGGTAAATAATATCATCATCACATTTTAAGAAGATGGCCTCTTTATACGCCTCATAACGCTCCACATAATATTGATAAGCCTGCCAATAAGGCTTCTGGCATCCCCTATCCCCAATAAAACGCCGAATCGGCCCTGTAACCTCTGGCAGCTCTACCGAACTCCCAAACCCACCACGGATGAAAACCTCTACCTCACCAATATCGCCCCGCAAGGGGACCTCTGGGAATTGGTAAGCAGAGACGCCAAGCTGCAACGCCCCTTCATCACTCAAGTGAATTCGCAGCTTATCTTTAAGCTGCCCACATAAAACAGACGGCGTACTGGCTTGATGCAAACATTGCCCTGCCTGCCGCTCATACGTTGAAAAAGCAGCCCCCTCTAACTGCCGAATCATCGAGCCACGATTCTGCCACCCCCCAATCACATATTCCAAAAATTGATCATGACCGGCTGTTTTAATGGCGACATGCACATCTGATGCCGCCATGAATGCCACATCACGCCCTGCACCACGCTCTATCATCCCAACAGAATGATACCCCGCCTCTGGCCTTAAAAAACATGCAGGACCATAATGTGATGAAATATAAGCACGATCTTTTTCTGTTCTTGTAAAATCCCATACATGCCATTCATCCAACAACCCGGCATCTAATAAGGACGAAATATGCTTTCTTAAAAGACCCATCCGGTCTTCACGCCCTGCAAATGTGACAAGTATCTTTCTTTTCGTCATAATGTTTTAATAATTTCCTTTTTATAAGAAAAATCTCCCTCTATAAGCCGGGATTATAACATTCTTTATTAAATAAAGGATTTCAGAAGCCCATCATTCTTGCTGCTGGCTGAGCCAAAGTGAATGCTTTCTCTAAAGAGACATCTTCCCATTTACGCTACTGGTCTGTAATCATACAGGCATGACTTCCGCAGCTTCAGACCCGACCTTCCATCGCCTCCTCGCGACTCATCCCAACCTGCATTATGACAACAAGCAGGGTTTAATGATGGATGGAACAGCCCTAGCCCCCCTTGCTGAGCATTATGGTACGCCAAGCTGGGTTATCAGTGCCGACACATTGCGCCAACGTGCACATAACATGCAGGCCGCTTTTAAAGAGCGCGGCCTATCTATGGGCTATCATTTCGCCGTAAAAGCGCAGGATCATCAAGCCTGCTTAAGCGTCCTCGCACAATGTGGCTTTGGCGCGGATGTTGTCAGCGGGGGGGAGCTAAAGCGCGCCCTTACAGCGGGGATGAAAGCGCGCCATATCGTCTTTTCGGGAATCGGTAAAACTGATGACGAATTGACCTATGCCATCCAGCAGAACATAGGCCAAATCAATATCGAAAGTATTGAAGAACTAACCCGCATCAACCACCTTGCCGAGACCCTTCAACAACGTGTGCGCGTTGCCTTCCGCGTTAATCCCGATATTGATGCCCAAACCCATAGTAAAATCACAACCGGACGCGCTGAAGATAAGTTTGGCATCGCTTATAACCTCATCCCTGCCTTATATCGCCGCACACAGCAGGAGATGAAGGGGGTGGAGCTGGTCGGTCTAGCGGTCCATCTCGGTAGCCAAATGCTGGCGGAAGCCCCCTTCCGCAAAGGGTATGAACGCATTGCGGAGCTCGTTAAGACCCTCCGCGCAGATGGTTTATCTGTCACCGATATTGATTGCGGCGGCGGGCTTGGCATCGCCTATCGTGGTGAGGACGCTCCCCCGCCTGCGCTCTGGGCTAAGGTCATTGCCGAGACATTGGGGGGATTGGACGTTCACCTTCATATCGAACCGGGCCGTTGGCTCGCAGCCCCGGCGGGGGTGCTGCTTGCGCGCGTTATTAATGTTAAAGAGGCAGCGCGCCGTTTTGTTATCATTGATGCCGGGATGAATGACCTTGTTCGCCCCGCTATGTATGATTCATGGCATGGTATCTTACCCTTACACGCCCCACCTACAGATACGCTTGAAGAACGCGTTGATGTTGTTGGCCCGATTTGTGAAAGCAGCGATATTTTCGCCCGTCAACGTACCTTACCACCTCTTAAAAAAGGCGACCTTATTGCCCTTTTAGATGCAGGAGCTTATGGCACAGTGATGAGCTCGACCTATAATTCTCGTCCTTTTGCAGCACAAATCATGATTAGTAATGGCCAAGAGGCCGTCATCCGTAAACGCCAAACGCTTGATGAGCTTCTCGCACAAGACGTTGTCCCTAGCTGGTTAGCCCGCCCCTAACGCTCGTGAAGGCCCAACTCCTCCCCCCCCAATTTGCGCGCCTCAAGCGGAAAGCCGCCCGCCGGTTGCAGGTGGAGCGTGTGTGGCACTATCTGCGCTGGCTTGTGCTGCTTATCGGGCTATGGGGGTGTGCTGCCTGCCTCCACCTTCCGCAATCTCTGCCGGATTATCTTCATTTTGTGCTGGAGCTTGCTCTTTTTGGAAGTGTTATCGGCTGGGCAAGCTACGCGCTATATCATAGCCCACCCCCCTCACTAGAGGATATTGATCAATGCATAGCCCGCGATGGAGGGTTAAACTTCCGTCCGCTTGAGGCTCTTACAGACCGTCCCGCTTTAATAAAAACAGCCTCTCAAGAGCAAAAACATCAAGCTGGACAGCTTTGGGCCCTCCATCACCAGCAGCTTTTGGACTCACTGAGAACGCTGCGCCTACGCCCCCCTCGTTTCTTCCATCATTGGGCAGAGCGGTTAACCGCGCTCTGTCTTCTCATCGGCCTTATTAGCCTCGCAAGCGTAGCGGGGCCGCACCTTGGCTTACGCCTAAAAGCGGGTTTCCTCCCCGGTCATGATGACGATTCCGTCCCGCTCCCTACGCTTCAAGGATGGGTCAACCTGCCACATTACGCACCGGGGGCTCCTCTCTTCCTAACCCCTCATATGCCCCCTCTCACCTTACCAGAAGGCGCGGTAGTGCATATCCTCGTAGGGGGGGCTACAACTAGGCCTTCTTTGCGGGGGCAGAAACATATTCACTATAATCATCTCCCTACAGGGGAATGGCAAATAGAAACGGCCCTCATTAAAAGCCACACCCTCACTTTATCCTATCGTGGCCGGGTCATGGGCCATTGGTCTGTGCAAATTAGTCATGATACCCCCCCTGATATCCGTTGGGATGGCAAAGCTGGCCCCAAAACAAGTGATGACTGGCATACTCATATTCCATGGTCTGTTGCCCAGCCTCATGGCGTTACAGCATTGGAGGTACGGTTCTACCCCATCATTCCCCCCTCTCATACGCCGAATAAAGCGCACGAAATACGCAGCCCCCTTCCCTTAAAACCACATACACGCAAAGCACATGAGACCACATCGCTGGACCTCTCAGACAACCCCTTTGCAGGGCTAAAGGTCGTAGGCCGCCTCTGCGCAACAAGTAGCTCCAACAAACAAGCTTGCTCCCCACCACAAACATTCCGGCTTGGCCATCGCCCGTTTCATAATCCCGTCAGCCGTGCTTTGCTCGCTCTACGGCTCCGCCTTGCGAGCGGGCAGGATGACCCTACCCAAACAGCCCATGCACTGGGCCTTCTTACCTCGCTCTCTTTACCCTCTGATGTCGCTTTGCCTCTTATTTGGCTCCGTCAACGCATCATAGCGGGCCTTCCAAGCGAACATATTAACGAGCAACTATGGTTCAACGCTCTTTATGAAGAAGACCGCGAACAAACCGGCGAGGTCATTGCCGCGTCTATGCTCCATGTTCGTGCTCTACAAAATGCCGTGCGGTTGCATTTACTGGCGTTAGCCCAACAACCAAGCCCTCCACCGCCTCATGAACAAGACGCTCTGCATGATGAATTGAATCGTCTCAAAGAGGCCTTAGGGCAACACCTCGCCTTCATCTTCCAAAAAGCGAATCGTAATGGGTTGGTCATGCCTATGCCGGATGGCAAAGGGATGCCCTGGGTACGCCTTGCCGAGCATGTGCAGGCTGAAGCCCTAGCAGGCCATATTCCACAAGCCCTAGAGCATCTTAAAGCCATGTTGGAACCTGCCGAGCAAATGCGCCAAGCAACCTTGCCAGATATGCAAGCACTAGCTGCCTCCATGCAGGCACAAGCTGAAGCACGCAACCAGCGCATGGCCCTGCGCGAGCTTATCCGCCAAGAGACAGAGCTACTCAATCATGCTCAAAAACGCCTCGCTGCGGAGCAACCCACCTCCTCAGTTATGGAATCGCATAAGGATGTTTCCCAAATGTCCACGGCGGAGTTGCTCAGCCAATTAGGCATGGCCTCGCATGAGGGCACTGGCCCCGCCACCACTCCGCTAGACCCTACGGCCCTTCTCAGCCATGCAGAAGGTCGCCAACAAGACCATGCCACGCAATATGCCCTCCGCCACCTTACCCATATCTTAAATAAACGCGGTGAAGCATTAACAAAAAAGAAAATGCCTAATCTCGTAAAAGCCGAAGCGGATATGGGGCCTGTTCTGCATAATCTGGCTAACCGAGAGGATGAGGTCAGTGTGCGCACCATCCAAACTGTTTTGGAGGACCTCTCCCAAGCGCGCCATGATATGAAGAAAAATCAAGCCGCAGCACAGCAGACGAGTAAAGGCCATCTTGGCTTCATCCCACCACCTTCTGCCTCCTCAACAGAAGACCCCAATGGCAGTGCTGGTGTCTCCCCAGAGGATGACCCTAATGGTGGCCAGGATAATGACGAACCAGAAGACGAGAAACAACCTAAAAACCAAGACCCGCTAGGCCGGAAGATGGATGATAGCTCGGATTCTGATGCCCATATCCCCGACCATGATACAAACCGCGCCCATGATATTGAGCGCGAACTCCAACGCCGGGCCTCAGACCGCACACGCCCGCAAAGCGAGCTTGATTACCTCAACCGTTTGCTCGCCCCACTGCGCCAATCCCATTAGCGGGCATCGTGCAATTATGGCGTACAGTGATGATCCTGTAGCTCCTCCGCATATCCCCACACCATCCCAGCAGCACGGCTACGCAGCAGAATAAAGCCCTCTTGCACGGCGATTACAGCCAAGCCGTACCGACCACGCTCCGTCTCATCCGCCCCTTGAGGAAAGATGGACTCAATGCGCCATAAAGGTAAGGAACGTGCAGGAATGCGCCACCAATGATACATATGCCCTAATAAACGCAGCTCCCCCGCCGATTGTTCCTGCGGTAAATGCGTTACTTGCTGCCATACATCCTTACGCACGCAATCTATATGAATATGAAGCTGTTCTTGGCTACGCGCCCTGCGGGAATTGATGGCCAAAGAGAGGCGAGTATCCGCTATTGGCCAGCCATAGGCTTGTGCAACAAGCTGACGATACCCCCACGCTTGCGCTAAATAAGGCGGGCTATCACTCCGCAAAAGATATGCTGATTCAATACCGCGCAAAGGTTGAGTCGGGATAAGCAAATACTGCCCTCTCCCCTCACGCGCTTTAAGAATGGCATAGCCATCCTTCGCCTTATATACGGCACAAGGGTTGTGATCAGAATCCACCCCACAATGACGCACGATACGCCACAAAGCGTTGCTCTGATAAGACCAATAAAAAAGATATAACACCGCTAAAAGCACCAAAGCCGCGGCCCCGCCAATAAGGCAGACCACGGCTTTGCGGGATATGACCATCCTCATAAAAGCAAGCTATTGTAAATCAGCCTCTAACCCCAGAGACTCAGCTAAACGATTGAGTTGGCGTGAAACAGCATTCCCACCAGAGCGCAAACGCCCTCCATGTAAGCTAAGAACCAACTGGTCCTCATCTTTAATGGTAAGATGCGTCCCCTCTAGTAAAGTCTCCGTCCCGGCAGAAAGCACATAAACGAGGCGGAAGGCCTGCCCTAGCTGGATTGCCGCCTCATAATAATCCTTACTCAGCAACCGGCGCGAAGGCTCCAAAACCGAGCTATCACGATCGATATCGTATCGCCCTGCCAAAACAAGCGCGAGAAAGGCCCGCGATTCATGCGAGAAGCCAACACCATGACAATATAAAATACGCCGATATGTCTGCTCAGCCCGATATTGCGGATGATCATAAGAGCCAACATCGGAGACCATACAGGCTAGGCGGAATTGCAAAGCAAGGAATGAATCCTTCTTCCAGCCCAATCGCTCCAAAAAGACAGAGGTCAGCCACATATATAAAGGTTCAGCAAAAGAGGGATTACGCCCCAACCGCCCTTCCATCTCCTGAACCAGAGCTTGCATCGGCTCCTCATCGGCTACGCGCGCGGCAACCTCACGCATATACCAACCCTCACGCAGCCCCTCTGCACTAAAGATGACCTCTGGAGCCTCAGTCCTATCAAGCAATGCTAGGAGAACCTGTGCCGCAAAGGGGGCATCAATCATCCGCTTGCGGGGGACATTCCCCACCTTTTCCATCTGCTTGCGGCTCGCCCCTACGACCCACTCCGCCATCTCCACCGCCTCTTGCCGGTTAAGACGGAATAGGTGAACCATATTCAACGGATAATCTGTCCGCGCCATATGTAAGCGGGCCAAAGCACGAAACGCCCCACCTACCAGATAAAGTGGCTTCCCTTTTGCATCCTCTAACCATGCTACATCAGCAAGGGTCTTCCGCGCGATTTTACTAGCTGCTTCCACATCATCATCTGAGCGTTCCCGCAGGCGAATCACACCCAGAGGCGTTGTCCCAGCATCAAAATACGCACTATCCCGCACACGAATCAGCTCTAGCGAGCCACCGCCAATATCTGCCACCACGCCATCAGCATCAGGAAGGGCACATAACACGCCCGTAGCGGAGTAGTCGGCTTCCTCCTCCCCGTTTAGAACACGAAAACGTGCCTCAGGCATCCGTAATTGAGCTGCTCTTACAAACTCCGCTCCGTTACGAGCATCCCGCACCGCAGCCGTTGCCAGAACATCAAAGGGCTTAACCCCCATTGCCTGACCAATCGCCTGATAGCGCGACAGCACTTCCAGCGCGCGCTCGATGCCTTCCTCGCTCAACAGGCCCGTTGCCTCTAACCCAGCACCGAGCCTGAGCGTTGCCTTCTCGTTGAAGATGGGGACGGGATTGCGCGCAACCCCTTCATACACCACCATCCGCACCGAGTTAGACCCAAGGTCCACAATCGCCGCCCGGCGGGACTGACGAGCAGCCCCCCCTTGCGCTGTGCTTTCTACCATCCTTACGACTCCTGTACGGCTACCCCGGTACGAGACTCGGACCCTACGGGGGCAATCTCCTCCCCATATGCAGGAGATGGATGCGCCATGAAATAGTCATGAGCAGAAAGTGGCTCATTTCCCGGTGCCATGCGCTCCCACTTCCCATTTGGCAGCAACTTCCAACTCCGCAGCGTATCCCGCATATTCACAACCATAATCTGATTTAGAATATGCGCATGAGCGGCAGGGTCAGTAATGGGAACCATCGCCTCAATCCGCCGGTCCATATTACGCTTCATCCAATCTGCCGAGGAGATATACAGCTTAGCATATGGCGAAGGAAGCCCTTCCCCATTACCAAAGGCAAAGACACGCGCATGTTCTAAATAACGCCCAACGATGGAATGTATCTCAATATTCTCAGAGAGACCCTTCACGCCCGGACGCAGGCAGCAAATCCCCCGCACCACAGCTTTAACAGACACACCCGCCTGTGAGGCATCATAGAGCAGCTCAATCAACTGAGGGTCGACAAGGCTGTTCATCTTCAACCAAATCTGCGCTGGCCGACCAGCACGGGCGTGAGCTATCTCCGCCTGCACTAATTCCACCAAAGTAGAACGGATTGTCAGCGGGGAGCAGCACAGAGCTTGCAAATGCGGCTTCGCACAGCCTGTTGCGTAGTTAAAGAGGCGTGCTGCGTCCTCCACTAACACAGGGTCACAGGTGAAGAAGGAGATGTCTGTATAGATCTTCGCCGTGCTAGGATGATAGTTCCCCGTCCCAAAATGAGCGTAAGATTGCAGACGCTCACCCTCGCGCCGGACGACAAGAATCATCTTTGCATGGGTCTTATAAGCTGCCAGCCCGTAAACAACCTGTACACCCCGCGCCTCCAGCGCACGAGCAAGGTTGATATTGGCCTCCTCATCAAAACGTGCCCGCAACTCCACCACAGCGGTGACAGATTTACCGGCCTCCACAGCGGCAATTAACGCATGGACAATCGGGCTATCATGCGATGTCCGATAAATGGATTGTTTGATGGAAAGAACATTCGGGTCCTGCGCGGCCTGTTGGAGGAAATGGACCACGACATCGTAGCTCTCATAAGGATGCTGAACTACCAAGTCTTTCTCTTTAATGGCGGCAAAGCAATCGCCATCATGGTCCAATACACGTTGAGGCATAGCCGCATGGAAGGGGGAGAAAAGCAGCTCTGGCCTATCGGAGACGATAAGTTGCTTTACATCACCCATACCGGCCATCTTCGGCAGCAAAACAACCTCATCACGCTCTAGGCCCAACTTGCGGACCAAGTGCTTCGGGATTGTTCCCTCTACCTCTAAATGAATACATACACCATGGCGGCGGTCTTGCACGGCTTTCTCAAACGTATTGAGCAAGTCCTCTGCTTTTTCCTCCAAGTCAACATCCAAGTTCCGCACAATACGCATCATGCCTGTTGGTACGCCGTGCAGCCCGGGGAAAAGACGTTTTGTGTAATGCGCAATAAGATATTCCAGCGCAATGAAGCGAATCTGCCCATTTTTATCTGGCAGGCGAATAAAACGTGGAATCTGCGGTGGCATAACAACAAGGCCATCAGCCTTATGCTTATGCGTATCAACATCCCGCAAACGCAACACCAAGGCTTGCCCCCCACTGGGGATGAAAGGCATGGGATGGGTAGGGTTCAAGTCCACCGGAGTAAGAACAGGGAAGACTTGCTCCTCAAAATACTTATCCAGCCACTCTTTATCACTATGGTGAAGCTTATCGACCGACTCGATAACAATCCCAGTTTTTGCCAATTCAGCACGGACACTGTGCCAAATGCGCTGCTGCTCCTGCTGCATACGCCATGCTTGATGCCGTACAGTCTCTAGCTGTTGAGTGGGGGTTAAGCCATCAACGCTCTTCTTCCCCTCACCAGCGCGAACTTGATCGACCAACCCAGCAACACGGACGGCATAAAACTCGTCCATATTCCCCGCACTAATGGAGAGGAAGCGCACCCGCTCCAACAGAGGGTTGGTTGAGTCTTCTGCTTCCTCCAGAACGCGCTGGTTGAAGGCCAACCATGATAATTCCCTATTGATGAAATCAAGATGGTGATAGCTACGTTGGCTCTTAGCTTCCCCATGCTCCCCATGATGTGCAGAATCGGTTCTGTCAGTCACGTCAGTTCTCCTCCAAGCTTCTGCCAGCATCCCAATGGGGACACCCGAATGTGAACATCATTACAACAACCATTCTTTCATCATGGCAATCCTTCCATGCTATTTTATTTATTCGCCTGAGCGGTAAATACACTATCGCAACAAAATAGGACGCATTACTATGAAGCTTCTATGACAATCCCCTTTAATCTAGCAGGGGTTATTCTTATAAATGCTCGTCCTTTAATAAATCTTTTAGAACATTCATTGCGAGACTACGGCTAATCGCACTCCCTTGTGCCATCGCTGCTTCATCCAATCTTTGCACAGCTTGCACCAATGCTTCCCCTGTGCGTGGCAAACGCCGCCATAACCACTCGGTCACAGATTGCGGGACAACAAGCTGACGCTCCGCCAGAAGGGAAAGCAATAATGTTGCCCGCACATTATCCTCTGGCTCCTCCAGCCCAGCGGTTACAGTTGCGCGCAACCGGCTTGCAAGGTCCGGTAATGCAAAATCACCCCGTGCAGGAGGATGACGAGAGGCCATCAACACACGCTGCCCTGCCGCATGAGCACGGTTAAGGAGATGCAACAACGCAACCTCACTGCCCACCCTCTCGATATGGTCAATCGCCAAAGGCACAGCACTGGCCTCCAAAATCTGCTGCCCCACGCGCAATGCACCATCTGGAGCACATGATAGTGCGGATGCCTCACAGAGAATCGCCTCCTGTTCTGCGGCCCATATATGAAGCAAATGCGTCTTGCCCGTCCCCGCAGGCCCCCATAACCACAACCGCCCTTCTGGCCATTGGGGCCGTGCTAACCAAGCCCGTGCTGAAGCATTAGACCCCCCTGCGATAAAACGCTCTGCCGAAAAATGGCGTTTTTGCTGCAAATCCAATGCTAGCTGCGCTTGTACGCTAAAGGGCGTGTCCTGCTCTCTCTTGTCGCCCATATCTACCCTTCTCGCCTATCGCCTCAATGATTCCACACGCCCTACATTCCGTCTTTGTGCAGGATGCTCTATAAAGAGGCCAGCATCAACCAGCAGGAATACCCTCTCTCCATGACCAAAACCCCTTCTCCCCCCAATGCAAGTTATGCAGCCGCCGGTGTTGATATTGAAGCCGGAGATGCTCTGGTTGACGCCATCAAGCCCGCGGCCAAAGCAACCAATCGCCCCGGTGTTATGGGCGGGCTTGGTGGGTTTGGTGCCCTGTTTGACCCCAAAGCCGCTGGGTTAAAGGACCCTGTCCTCGTCAGCTGTACAGATGGCGTGGGCACAAAGCTCCTCCTCGCTATCGAGAGCGGCTTGCATGATGAAATCGGCATCGACTTAGTCGCTATGTGCGTTAATGACCTCATCGTCCAAGGGGCACAGCCGCTTTTCTTCCTTGATTATATGGCAACAGGTCATCTCTCCGTCTCCGTGGCAGAGCGGATTATTAAAGGGATTGCCGCAGCCTGTAAGGAAAGTGGCTGCGCCCTCGTTGGGGGGGAAACAGCGGAGATGCCGGGCCTTTACGGCAAAGGCCATTATGACCTCGCCGGCTTCAGCGTTGGGGCAGCAGAGCGCGATGCCATGTTGCCTGCCACCATTCGCGAGGGCGATAGTCTCATCGCTCTGCCCTCCTCTGGGGTACATTCCAACGGGTTCTCCCTCGTTCGTCATATCGTGGAGTCCTCTGGTCTAAGCTGGAAGGACCCCGCCCCCTTCTCACCAAAGCAAACTTTGGCAGAAGCCTTCCTGACCCCCACACGGCTTTATGTCAAAACCGTGCTTGCCTTACATGAGAAGAAGCTCCTCAATGGCTGCGCGCATATCACAGGCGGTGGCCTGCCGGGCAATCTACCGCGTGTCCTGCCAGAAGGACTCGGTGTGGAAGTAGATGGGCAAAGCTGGCCACTCCCCGGTGTATTCTCATGGCTTGCCGAGCAAGGCCCCGTATCTGAAGATGAAATGCTCAAGGTTTTTAATTGCGGGATTGGTATGGTTCTCATCACCAGCGAACCCGAAAAACTCATGACGGAATTGGAAAAGCTGGATGAAGACGCCATGCTGATTGGCCGTGTTGTCCGCAGCACCACACCTTTCCGCCTCACTGCGCCATTAAATCTGGATTGAAGCGATTTATGGTGACGAAAACCCCCATCGCTATCCTCATTAGCGGGCGCGGTAGTAATATGCTCGCGTTAATGGAGGCCTGCGCCCGCCCGGACTTCCCAGCTAAAATTGTCCTTGTTCTGAGCAATAAGGCCGATGCCGCTGGGTTAGACACCGCTCGCAAGGCAGGGATTAAAACGCTCTGCATCCCCCATAAAGACTATGGGAAGGGCCGTGAGGCGCATGAACGTGCCATAGATGAAGCCGTGCGAGCCTCTGGTGCGGAGTTAATCTGCCTTGCAGGCTATATGCGCGTTCTCACCCCTTGGCTTGTCCAGCAATGGCAGGGGCGGATGATTAATATTCATCCCAGCTTGCTTCCTGCGTTCCCCGGCCTCCATACGCATGAAGCCGCCCTAAAAGCGGGTGCTAAAGAGCATGGTTGTACCATTCACCTCGTCACCGATGGGGTGGATGAAGGCCCCATCCTTGCCCAAGCGCGCGTCCCTGTCCTACCCCATGATGATGCTGATGCCCTCGCTGCCCGCGTTTTGGAGCAGGAACACCGCCTCTATCCCGAAACGCTCAAGCACTTCATCACACAACGCCACACCTAAAAGCCAAGCATAAAAAAGGGGAGCCATAATGGCCCCCCTTCACAGTATGTCCAAACATCATGCTAACGCCACTGCTTCATCAGGGCAGGATTTCCGTCTCCGCAAAGAAGAAGCTAATCTCACGCTTAGCATTCTCAAGGCTATCAGAGCCATGAACGGAGTTCTCACCAATGCTTTGAGCATAAAGCTTACGCACAGTCCCTTCAGCCGCCTCGGCGGGGTTGGTCGCGCCCATCACCTCACGATGATGCGCCACGGCGTTCTCGCCCTCTAGCACCTGCACAACAACCGGCGCGGAGCACATAAAAGACACAAGCTCCCCAAAGAAGGGGCGCTCCTTATGGACCTCATAAAAAGCCCCGGCTTGCTTCTCTGTCAGCTGAATCCGTTTTTGGGCTACAATACGCAGGCCAGCTTCCTCAAAAACAGTATTCACCTTGCCTGTCAGATTACGGCGTGTTGCATCCGGTTTGATGATGGATAATGTACGTTCCAGAGCCATAAGTCCCTCCTTATAAAGAGCCCTCTATCTCCAACTTCCCCTAGAGGAAAAAAGGAGTTCCTGATAGGGTTAGAGCCATCTTTTTTCATCTTTCCCTGCTGAGTGTGTGCGTTGAGCCTGCTTTCCATCACCGACCTTACCTTACGCATCGCAGGCCGTACCCTGCTAGAGCAAGCCTCCCTCACTATTGAGCCAGGTAAACGCATCGGGCTCATCGGCCATAATGGAGCGGGGAAGTCCACGCTGCTGGCGGCCATCGCCGGGGACATCGCCCCAGATGGCGGCAGCATTACCCTCTCTGGCCGTGCCACGATGGGGCGGGTCAAGCAGGAAACACCTTCCGGCGAGCTGTCCTTATTAGAGACCGTTCTTAACAGCCATGAGGAACGCACCCGCCTCCTCACCGAGGCCGAAACCACAACCGACCCTACCCGCCTTGCTGATGTGCATGAACGCTTACTCGCTATTGATGCCCATGCTGCCCCAGCGCGTGCTAGTACAATCCTCGCCGGGTTAGGTTTTGACCAAGAGGCCCAACATCGCCCGGTCAATGACTTCTCCGGTGGTTGGCGGATGCGCGTTGCCCTTGCCAGTGCCTTATTCCTCGCCCCTGACCTTCTGCTCCTTGATGAACCAACAAACCATCTGGATATTGAAGCCACATTATGGCTGGAAAATTGGCTAAGCCGCTTCCCCGGTGCGGCGTTAATTGTCAGCCATGACCGTGCGTTACTAGATAACAGCGTGCAAGCCATTGCCCATTTAGACCAAAAAAAGCTTTCCCTCACCCCCGGCGGCTATGAGCGTTTTGTCCAAATCCGCACCGAGCAGAAGCTCCAACAAAATCGCCAAGCGGAAAAGCTGGCAGACCAACGTGCAAAGATGGAAGCCTTTGTGGCGCGCTTCCGTGCCAAAGCGACCAAAGCCAAACAAGCGCAATCTCGCTTAAAAGCCCTCGCCCGCTTGCCACAAATTGATTCAGTCGTGGAGGATACCCCTACCCATTTCACCTTCCCCGACCCCGGCGCGCTCCCACCCCCCATGCTCACATTAGAGGATGTCTCTGTCGGATATGGGGAGCGCACAATTCTTCACCATCTCTCTTTGCGGCTCGATAGTGAGGACCGCATCGCCCTACTGGGGCAAAATGGGCATGGCAAATCAACCTTCGCCAAATTACTCGCCGGTCAGCTCACCCCTATGGGAGGGATATTTCAGCCTTCATCACGCTTGCGGGTTGGTTATTTCGCCCAACATCAAACAGATGAGCTTATTGTGGATGAAACCCCCATCCAACATATGGCCCGCACGTTAAAAGATGCCACACCCCCGCAAGTGCGTGCCCAACTAGCCCGTTTTGGGCTCGATGCTGAACGTGCCGAAACACCCGTCCGCAATCTCTCTGGTGGGGAGAAAGCCCGCCTCCTCCTCGCCCTTGCCACACGTCACGCCCCTCATCTACTCATATTAGATGAGCCAACCAACCATTTAGACCTCGATGCCCGCGATGCGCTCATCCGCGCTCTCAGTGCTTTTGAAGGGGCCGTCATCCTCATCAGCCATGATAGTCATTTAGTCGAATCCGTAGCTGACCAGCTTTGGATCGCCGCAAACGGGACCATCACCCCTTTTGACGGGGATATGAATGATTACCGCCTCTGGCTAGAGGCCCGCGCTAAACACGCTTTAGAGGCAACGCGACAAGCCTCCTCCCCCGCTGCACACGGCGCACAAGCCGCCACAACGCCTGATAAAAACCAACAACGTGCCCAACGCAAAGAGCAAACCCGCCAGCTTGCCCCCCTCCGCCGTAAGATTCGAGAGCTGGAAACCCGCCTCTCCCGCTTGGAAAAAGCCAAAGAACAGCTTGAAGCAAAATTAGCAGACCCTGCCCTTTACCAAGCAAACCACGCTGGAGACATCGCCACATTAAATAGCGACCTCGCCCTTGTCCGCCAAAAACAAGAGGAGACCGAGCTACAATGGCTAGAAGCCCAAGACGAATTAGAGCAAGCCACAAATTGACCCACCATTAAATAACCCACATTATAGCACACCAACTCACCGCCCGTTGCAGGACTCGCCCAGCATGCCTTTCTTCTTCAACCGCCCGCCGACTCCCGCAGCCCAGCAAACACCCACCACCGCGTTAGACCGCATTTATGGCATTATCCGTCTAACGCTTTGTCTCTCTCTCATCATGCTGGCTGTTTGGTTGATGGGAGAAGTCCTTGCCATCCTCTTTGCGGCGGTATTGATGGCGATTGTTTTGCATGGGCTTGCGCGTATCCTCCGCCGCCGCTTACCCTTCATCCCCTATACAATCGCAATTAGCATCGTAGCCTTTAGCATTATTGGGCTATTTGCCGCTCTTATTTGGAGTAGTGGCCCCTCTATGGGGGAGCAGTTTATCAGCCTAAAAAATGCTCTCGTTATACAATCAAGCGATCTCCGCTCCCATCTCTCCCAAACAACTTTCGGCCAAATGGTCTTAAACCATCTGCCAACCTCCCTTGGCGGGAATGATAAAACAGCTTCCCTCAGCAGTTTAGGCTTTGGGATTGCAGGCTCCGTGACCGGGTTGCTCGGCAGTGCGGTTGGCTTAATCGGTACGATTTTTGTTGTTTTAATCGCCGCCTTTTATTTTGCCGTCTCACCATCTCTTTACATCAACGGCTTCCTCCGTCTCATCCCTCCTTACCAACGCAAAGCCACACGCACGCTCCTCTATAGCGCAGGCAATACCTTATGGGCATGGACCGCAGGCCAAGCGTTGGACATGCTCGCCGTAGGGCTTTTCTCCGGTATTGGGCTATATCTCATCGGGATGCCCCTCGCCCTCGCTTTGGGCGTTGTCGCAGGGTTGTGCAACTTCATCCCCTATATCGGCGCGATTTTAGGGGCAGTGCCTGCCTTGCTCATCAGCCTCTCTCTTGGCACGCATGAAGTTTTATTCGTGGCCATCCTCTATAGCGTTATCCAGTTTTGTGAGGGCAATATCCTCGCCCCGCTCATCCAACGGCGTGCGGTCCATATGCCCCCAGCACTAGCCATCCTCTCCCAAAGCGTTTTTGGCTCCATCCTTGGGGTGCCGGGGCTCGTGCTGGCTTCCCCCATCACCGCAGCCCTCCTCGCTGTCTTTGATAAAGCCATGCCCCCGCTGGAAGATGCCACCAAAACCCGATTAGAGACGAACGAGCTTACCCCAAAAGAAGTTGCTCAGAACGCTCAAGAAAAAGCAGCCGCGAGTAAACAAGAGACCAAACAAAAGGAAAAAGATAAAACCACCCCGCCTCCCTCCACCTGAGGAAAGCAAGACCGCCTTTTTAAGGGAGGCCCGGCAAATGGAGGGTCCCACGGTCGAAGGAGCGCATCCTATATGCGCCCCCCGGTTGGGTTTGTATCCCCACAACATCATCCCCATGCTTAAAATGCCATGCGGAGAGAATGACAAAGCGGCCCTCTGCACTGCTCATCTGATACACAGCGAGCGCAGGCATATTCTTAGGGGGTACCTCACCTGGGATCCCCCAGCCTGTCTGATACTGTTGCACCCAAAGATTCATCGCCTTTACTTCATCCTCAGTGAGGCTACGTTGCTGCTGAGCCTGCTCTACCGTGCCATGAACAACCGTTGGGAGGGACCACGGGCGCAAAATAGGCCACGCAAAATACCAAATCACCACAACAGGAATAATCACAATCGCCGCAAACATAAGAAGATATTCGTCATTCTGCTTCATGCTGCTCTCTCGCCCATGTTTGACTCTCTCTTATCACATAATCTACGGCCTCATCGGTAAGGTCAGGATGGATTGGCAGGGCCAAGACATACTCCCCTAACGATTCCGACACAGGTAAAGGAACCCCATCATGGCACGCTTGATAGGCTGGCTGATGATGCAATGGTTTGGGATAATAAATAGCCGTTGCAATCTGCGCTTGTGTGAGATGTTGCCTTAAAGACTCACGCAAAGATAGCGAGGGTAGCTTCACACAATAGACTGCCCATGCACTCTGGCTTTCTGCCACACGTGCAGGTGAGGTTATGAGAGAGGGCAAGCCTGCATCATAAGCGCGTGCCACAGCCTCACGCCGTTGCAGCTCCTCCTCAAACACATCCAACTTGCTCAAGAGAACCGCCGCTTGCAAGCTATCTAACCGCGCATTAAGGCCAATGCGCTGCACCTCATAGCGTTGTTGCCCCTCCCCATGGCTGCGCAGGGAGCGGTAAAGAGCCGCCTTATCATCATCATCAGTAAGGATAGCCCCGCCATCGCCATAACAACCTAGCGGCTTAGATGGGAAGAAAGACAGAGTCGTAGCCATGGCCTCATGCCCCAACTTCCGCCCCTTATAGGCCGCACCAAAGGATTGAGCGCAATCCGCAATGAGGGTTAGGCCCTCTTGTGTGGCAAAGCTCTTTAGCGCATCCCACGGGGCAGGTTGGCCAAATAAATCAACCCCGATAATCGCCTTTGGCACCACCTCTCCCGCCTGCTTTACCGCGGCAACACGCGCCTGCAAGGAGGCAAGAGAGAGTTGGAAGCTATCCGCCTCCACATCCACAAAAACCGGCTTCGCGCCTAATAACAGAACAACCTCTGCCGTGGCCGTGTATGTAAAAGCAGGTAGGAACACCGCCATCCCCGGCCCAATTCCCTCCGCCATGAGGACGGTTAAAAGCGCATCTGTACCGGAGGAGACAGCCACAGCATGACGCGCCCCCCCATAAAGAGCCAAACGCGCCTCAAGCTCTACAACCTCCGGCCCCATTACGAAACAACAATGGGTTAAGACCCGCTCCATCCGCTCCCGCAACGCCGCGCCAAGACGCCGCTGCTGGGCAGGAAGATCCAGAAAGGGAACAACTCCCACCAAGATACTTACCCAGCCCGCCGCGCTTGGAAGGATGCTACAGCCGGACGAGCCGCTTTACGGAGGATAATCTCATCCCCGCAAGCTTCCTCCATCACATCCCGCAACCCACGCAGATAGGCCGAGCCTTTTAATGTCCGCTGAACAAGAATGGAGCGGCGGTCCAACGGGTCCACCTTACGGCGTGCTAAATCAAGCTCGCTCAACCGGTCCAACGCACGGGTGATAGCGGGTTTAGAGACATTCAAAGACTGTGCTAAGCCCCGAACGGTATGAGCCCCATCATCCAAATAACAGCTCAAAAACACAGATAATTGCCGCGCAGAAAGGTCCGGCCCATCACCGCGCACGGTGGACACAATCGTATCGCGCAAAAGCTGCAACATGCGGTTATCGCCATTTCGACTCATAAAAACTCTCTTTCGCTCTTTTACAACGCGACTTACCCTCTGCCAGTTAGCGCATATACGCCCTCCCCGCTGGCCGGTGGGATACATCATATTTGCGATTTCTACTTAGTCCTATTCTAATTTGTGACGCTTATGTATCGAAATAACAACCACGCCCAACGCAGGGCTGCTATTCCTAAAGACAAACCTCATTAAAAATGAATAAAAACAGCTAGTTATACACGCTATAACGAATCATTACTTTTTAGAAACCTTCCGAAACCGCACGGAACAACGCCCTTAAAGCTAGCACCTCACCCCCCATAGGCCGGCCGGGGCGTGCGTTATCATTCCATCCATAAGTATCAATATGCGCCCATCTCTGCCCCTCTGGGACGAAGCGTTGGAGGAATAACGCCGCTGTAATCGCCCCGGCCATAGGCCGAGAGGAAAGATTGTTACAATCAGCAATGGGGCTATCCATCCATTCATCATAATCAGCCCATAATGGGAGCTGCCAAAGCGGGTCATGCGCATGACGCCCAGCGGCAAGAATATGCGCCGCTAATGCATCATCATTACTAAAAAGGGCGGGTAAATCTGGCCCCAAAGCCACACGCGCAGCCCCGGTAAGCGTTGCGGCATCTATGATGAGGTCCGGCTGGCTCTCTGCGGCCTCTGTCAAGAGGTCAGCTAGAACCAAACGCCCTTCTGCATCCGTATTGCCGACCTCTACCCGCAGCCCTTTCCGCGTGGTCAACACATCCCCCGGCCGCATCGCATGGCCGGAGATACTGTTCTCCACACAACCAAGGCGAATCTCCAAAGCGACATCTAGCTCCGCCTCCATAATCGCGCAGGCCAGGGCGAGCATCAATGTCGCTCCACCCATATCCTTCTTCATCTTCGCCATGGAGGAGCCGGGCTTGAGGTCATAACCGCCTGTATCAAAACATACGCCTTTACCCACTAAAGAGAGGCGCGGGGCTGCTTTGCTCCGCCCGGGTTTTTGCCCGACCACCACAACAGCCTCCCGGTCCGAGCCCGCCCCCACAGCGGCAAGGCATGGGTACGCTTGTCTTAATGCCTCCCCTTCTATCAGCTCAACACAGGCCCCACGTTCCTCCAGCATGTGACGGGCTGCCGCCGCTAATTCCGCAGGGCCCATCAGATTCGCCGGGCTATTAATCAGGTCACGCCCTAGCCACGCCGCCCGCGCAAGGAGACGCGCCTCGCGCCCATATTCTGCGGCGATGCATAATTTAGGCTGCGCTTTGGGGGTATGTTGGGCAGCCCCCTTTAGATGATACTGATACGCCCCTAAGCAGAAGCCAAGAATGAGCTCCTCCAAAGCCGCCTTTGTGTCTTGCCCCTGAACCTGCGGATGAAACTGCGGAACCCAACGCCCCTCTGGCAATTTTGCTGGCAAAGCCCCATAAGGCATAGGCCCTGCCGTAGGCTTGATGCAAAATACCGCCCCGGCAATCCCCTCCTTACCCGGCAAAAGGGTAAAATCCCCCGCACGTCCTTCAAAGCCTTGCGCGCGCAAAAAAGGCTCATCACGCCCTAATAGAGCGGAAAGCGCAGCAGACTCCCCCGCTTCTACGATATGAAGCGGGTAAGTCTCCCCCCCATCACAGGGGGCGCACAGGGGCAAAAAAGGGGCATTAGACATAAAAAACCATTCCACCAAAAAACTCTTATAATGTCTTGCTTTTATCGCATTCACGCAAGATCATTCCACCCATGACAGCACGTTCTTCCTCCTTTATGCCTGCGGCGGGCCAGCCCCCACGGCTTATTCATGCGATTTTAGGGCCAACCAATACCGGTAAGACCCATTACGCCCTCACCCGTATGATGGCGCATCAGAGTGGGATTATCGGCTTCCCCCTCCGCCTGCTTGCGCGCGAAAATTACGAACGGCTCGTCAAACTAAAAGGCGAACGCCATGTCGCCCTCCTCACAGGGGAGGAAAAGATTATCCCTCCCCATGCACGTTGGTTCTCTTGCACAGTGGAAGCAATGCCGCTGGACCGCAAAGTGGAGTTCATCGCTATTGATGAAATCCAGCTCGCTGCGGACCCTGATCGCGGGCATATTTTCACCGACCGCCTCCTCCATGCGCGAGGGACGGGAGAGACGCTCTTCCTCGGTGCGGAGACCATTCGCGGCTTGCTCAAACAGCTTATCCCCTCCATTACTATTGAGACCCGCGCCCGTCTCTCCCACCTTACTAATATAGGGCCGGTGAATCTCACACGCTTACCTCCACGCTCTGCCATTGTGGCTTTCTCCGCCACGGAGGTTTACGCCATTGCCGAGGCCATCCGCCAAAAGCGCGGGGGCTGTGCGATTATTATGGGCCGCCTCAGCCCTAGAACACGCAATGCCCAAGTCGCCCTCTATCAAAATCGCGATGTTGATTATCTCGTAGCGACTGATGCCATCGGGATGGGCCTGAATATGGATGTGGACCATGTTGCCCTTGCAGCCTTGCATAAGTTTGATGGCCTTGCCTCCCGCGCTCTAACCCCGCAAGAAGTGGCTCAAATCACCGGGCGAGCAGGCCGTGGGATGCGTGATGGCACCTTCGGCACCACAGGCTCTTGCCCCCCTATGAGCCAAGAGCTCATCAAGGCTGTGGAGGACCATAAGTTTGAGCCATTACACGCCCTTTATTGGCGGCAAACGGCCCTAGATTATAGCTCTCCTGAAACGCTGTATCACAGCTTGATGCGCAAACCCCCACGCCCCGGCCTCATCACCGGGCGCACAGCTTCGGACCTTGATGTCCTCACCGGCTTGATGCAGATGGAGGATATTCGCGCTGCTGCACGCGGTACAAAGGCCACAACTCTCCTATGGGAAGTCTGCCAGATACCGGACTTCCGCAAGCTTGGTGATGGTAGCCATACCCGCCTTTGTGGCCGTTTATTTCTCGACCTCTTAAAACATCACCGCATCCCCCCTGCGTGGATGGAAGGCCAATTACGCGGGCTTGACCGGCTGGATGGCGATATGGATACGCTCATGCACAGGCTCTCTGGTGTGCGTGTCTGCGCTTACATCGCCGCTCGGACAGGCTGGATGCCCCAAAGCCGCCATTGGCAAGATCGCTGCCGCACAGTGGAGGACCGTCTCTCTGATACATTACATGAGAGGCTGAAAGAACGTTTTGTCAATAAACGTGCCACGGCCCTGCTCCGCCGCTCGGACACCGGGCAACGTGTTGAGGCCCTCTATGCCATAACGCCCCAAAATCGCATCCTTGTGGAAGGCCATGAAATTGGCCGTATCACCGGTTTTGGTATGAATCTGGACGCCACGGCGGACCCTCAAGAGAGTGCATTGCTCCTCAAAGCAGGCAAACGCGCCCTCCACCACGCAATGCCCGCGCGGATACGCTACTTCCTCCAACAAGAGATGACCGCCCTGCACATCACAGAGGCTGGGCATATCCATTGGGAAGGCGCGCATATCGCCAGCCTGACCCGTGGCGAGGACCTCTTTAACCCCCATAGCCAGCTTCTACCGGGGGAGTTTCGCGATACATATCAGAGCCGCCAAGTGCAGGAACATCTTCATACGCTCATCAACGCACTGCTGCGCAAAACACTTGCCCCCTTCTTTCAGATGGAAGCACACCTCCAAAAGACGGCCTCATTACGCGGTTTGGCGTATCGTTTGCGTAAAGATGGCGGCACAACACCAACCTTGCCAGAGGACCGCGCAATCTCGCGCGAAGAAAAACGCTTCCTCCATCATCACGGTATACAGATTGGGGAGCAATTTATTTACTGCCCACGCCTGTTTAAACCAGCCTATCTCCCTATGATGAGCCTGCTTCATACCATCTGGCATAGGCAAGAATATCGCATCCCTCATGCCGGGTCTATCTGCCTACCCAGCGCAGATTATCCCACCCCACCACCCGGATGGCAGAATGCCGGCCCTGTCCATATACGACTCGATAAATTAGACGCGCTCTTGCGTCTCCTTCGCCCTCATGGCAAGCCACCCCGCCATAACCAGCTCATTCCCCCCACGCTCGCCTCCTCCCTTGGGGTGAAATCCGCCCTCCTCCCCGCCCTCCTAAAAGGGCTGGGCATTGCCCACCATCCTCCACAACCTTTAGAGGAAACACGCTATGGGCCTGCTGCGCCCCTCATTATTCTAGGACGCCCGCATAAACATAAAACAGCCCCAACACGTACAAAAAAGACCCGCAAGCCCCAACGCGCCGTGGCCGACTCCCCCTTTGCTGCCCTCCAAAACTGGGCTATACGCCCCTCCTCATGAGTACAGAGCCACATCAACGGCTAGACCTCTGGCTTTATTACACGCGGCTTGCCAAAACGCGCGGCCTTTGTGCTACCTTCATCCGCAAGGGGCGTGTCCGCATTAATGGCCAAAGGACGCATAAAACCCACGCACACCTCCATATTGGCGATATTGTGAGTTTTGCCTCCCCCCACTGGGACGAAAAGGTCTGTATTTGGCGCGTTATACAGCTTGGCGAGCGGCGCGGCCCCGCTAAAGAAGCCGCCCTTCTCTATGAAGAACTTGAGGAAAAGAGCGGTAATTCCTGACAATAGACTTGCAAAAGCCCCCCATCATTCGGCATATCAGTGCAGGAATCTTTAAAAGGGGCCGTTCGGCTGGCCTGTAACACCAAACCGGAGACGGCAATCATGACCTATGTGGTCACAGAAAACTGCGTGCGCTGCAAGTTTATGGATTGTGTGGAAGTCTGCCCTGTTGACTGCTTCTACGCGGGTGAGAACTTTCTTGTCATCAATCCTGATGAATGTATCGATTGCGGCGTATGTGAACCTGAATGCCCCGCAGAAGCCATCTTCCCAGATAGTGATGAACGCTCTGCGGACTGGATGGAGATTAACGCCAAATATTCCACAATTTGGCCTAACATAACCCAAAAAGGGACCCCACCGGCTGACCGTGAAGAATGGAACGGTAAAGAAGGTAAGCGGGAAATGCTCTCTGAGGAGCCTCATAAGGACTAACCCCCCTCTTATCGCCCTATAATAAACCCTCGGATGAGCTGAACTCTCCGGGGGTTTTTCTTACGCTAATCATCCAGACATAAAAAGCCGGTGGAGTTGGCCCCCACCGGCTTTTTCTCATCTTGAAAGATGAAACGGCGTATCAGCCGGGCATCATATTCATCTGGGCATCCCAAAGGACAAACAGATAACCCGCAATCACCACTGCAACCATCAACACTGTGATGATGAAGGCAGCAAGATTCTGACGCTGAGACAAGCTCTTCGTCCCCATATGGAGGAAGAAGACCAGATGCACAACAACCTGAACTGTCGCCAACACAGCAAGAATGGCAATCGTCTGCCAGAAGGCGAAGGCCTTGCTCAAGACAGTGGCAAAAGACGCCACTGTCAGGATAACAGCAAGAACAAACCCAACAATATAGGAGCCGTAAGAGCCGTGGCTCTCACCTTCGTGCGATGTCGTATGATTCTCGCTCATTAGACAACACTCCCCAGGTAGACGAAGGAAAAGACGCAAATCCAAACAATATCAAGGAAATGCCAGAACAAGCTCAGGCATGTCAGTTTTGTTTGCATCCGAGTGCTAAGCCCCTGCTTGCCCATAACCTGGAAGAACAAAATGAACATCCAGATAAGGCCAATCGTGACATGCAGCCCGTGCGTCCCCACCAACGTGAAGAAAGAAGACAGGAAGGCGGATTTATCCGGCCCTGCCCCATGAGCTACGAGTTCATGGAACTCTTTAATCTCAAGGGTGACAAAGGAGACACCGAGGATGAAGGTCAGCAACAGCCAAACCAACACGGCACCTTTGTTCTTCTTATGCGCATTAATAGACGCGAAGCCGTAGGTAATAGAGGAGAGCAACAGGATAGCTGTTTCGATCTCAACATTCTTGATGTCGAACAGCTCTTTCCCCGTTGGCCCACCAGCAAAATGATGGCAGAGCGATGCAAAAACGGCAAATAACGTGCCGAAAATGATGCAGTCCGTCATCAAATAGACCCAGAAACCAAAAATTGTGGTTTCCTGCTGATGATGCTCATGCTCCTCGTTATGAGCAACGGATGCGTGAGTTGTGTCGTAAGACATGGTTTTCATCGCCTCCCTTTACTCTGCTGCCTGAGCAGCGGCAAGCCGCTTGGCAAAAGCTTCTTCATCAGCGCGGATCTCCTCTACAGGGACGTAGAAGTCGATATCCAAATTCGCACTACGGTGAACCACAGTGAAGAAGGATACCACTAGCCCCGCAATCACAGCCCACCAAATATGCCAGACAAGGGCGAAGCCAATCACCAGCGCGCAAGCCCCGAGGACAGGACCAACGGCAGAGTATTTTGGCATATGGATAGGCTCTAGCTCAGCCAATGGTGCTGGGCGACCCAGCTCCTTCTCGATATGGAATGTATCCAAACCGCGAACGACCGGCAAACGAGCAAAGTTATAATGCGGTACAGGGGAAGGCAAAGACCACTCCAGCGTACGGCCAGAGCCCCAGTTATCGCCTGTTAGGTCTAGCGCATCAGGCTTTTTATTCACCGCATCAAACGCTGCGAGAACAAATTGGATGACCTGACATGCCACACCAGCCGCCAAAATGAACACACCAACACAAGCCACCAGCAACCAAGGATGCCAATTAGGGTTGTCATAATGGTTCATACGGCGGGTCATACCCTCCAGACCAACGACATAAAGCGGCATGAAGGAGACGTAGAAACCAACGAACCAGAAACGGAACGCCCATTTCCCCCAAACATCGCGCATCTTAAAGCCGAAGACCTTCGGGAACCAGTAGCTCAGACCAGCAACATAACCAAAGAACACACCACCGATAATCACGTTATGGAAGTGCGCCACCAAAAAGAGGGAGTTATGAATCACCCAGTCCGCTGCAGGCATCGCCATCATCACACCGGTCATACCACCGATGGAGAAGGTGATCATGAAGCCGACAATCCAGTTCATCGGGCCTTCAAAACGGACACGCCCCTTATACATGGTAAAGAGCCAGTTGAAGATTTTCACACCTGTCGGCACGGCGATGAACATCGTCATAATACCGAAGAAGGTGTTCACATCTGCCCCAGCACCCATTGTGAAGAAGTGATGCACCCACACAATGCTGCCTAAGAAGGTGATGATACCCGTTGCAATAACCATCGTGGCATAGCCAAAGAGCGGCTTGCCGGAAAAGGTTGCTGCGATTTCGGAGAAGACACCAAAAGCAGGCAGGATAAGGATGTAAACCTCTGGGTGACCCCAAGACCAAATCAAGTTCAGGTAGAGCATAACGCTACCACCACCATCATTGGTGAAGAAGTGCATCCCAACGTAACGATCCAGTGCCAGCAACGCCATGGAGACCGTCAGAACCGGGAAGGTCGTCAGGATCATGATGCAGGAGAAGAATGCCGTCCATGTAAAGACAGGCATATGCATCCACTTCATGCCGGGGGCGCGGAGCTTAACAATCGTTGTGATGAAGTTTACAGCGGTAAGCAGCGTCCCAATACCGGAAATCTGCACAGACCAGATGTAATAATCCACACCAACACCGGGGTTAAACTGCAACTCGGAGACTGGCGGGTAGCCAAGCCAACCAACATTGGAGAACTCACCAACAAACAGGGAGATGTTGATGAGGATAGCACTGACCAACGTCATATAGAAGCTGATTGAGTTAATCAGCGGGAATGCAACGTCACGCGCACCAATTTGCAGCGGCACCACGAAGTTGAACAAAGCCTGCATAATCACCATGGCCATGAAGAAAATCATGATCGTGCCATGAGCGGAGAAGACTTGGTCATAATGGTGCGGCGGCAGGTAACCGGGGTTACCAGCGTAAGCAAGGGCAAGCTGCGTACGCATCATCACCGCATCAGCAAAGCCACGCACAAGCATGACAAGGCCGAGGATGACGTACATAACGGCAAGCTTCTTATGGTCAACGGTGGTTAACCACTCGCGCCACAAATAACCCCATTTTTTAAAGTAAGTGACTGCCGCAAGCACGGCAATCCCGATTACAGCCACACCAATAAATGTACCGACAAGAATCGGCACATCATACGGTATGGCAGAAAGGGTAAGTTTTCCGAGCATCTTTAGATTAGTCCTCACATGCCGGTATTAGAAGGCGCAGCCATCTGAGAGTCAGAATGCGTATCCATAGGCATATCACCCATAGGTTTGCTATCTTTCCCGTGGGCATTGTTGCCAACATTGTATTTCGCAACAATGCTCTCAAACAAGCCGGACTGCACGTTGGAGAAATACAGAACCGGAGCCGGTTTTGGTGCTACCTCGTTAGAGACAGCCGGCGGGGCCTGATATTTCGGGTAAGTTTGTGCGTCCAGTGCCTCTTTAGCTACGAACGGATTTTCAGTGTTATGGACGCTCTGCACCCATGCCTCAAACTGCTCTTGGGGCATAGCAATCGTGCGGAAGCGCATATCAGAGAAGCCCGGCCCTGTATATTGAGCGGCCTCACCCTGATAGTTACCCGGACGGCTTGCTAATAGGTGGAGCTGCGTCTCCATACCTGCCATGCTGTAGATCTGAGACCCAAGCTGAGGGATGAAGAAGGATGTCATCACACTATCAGACGTAATCCGGAAATCCAGAGGAGTCTTTGTGGGAACATCAAGCTCATTGATGGTAGCAATCCCGAGATCTGGGTAAATAAACAACCATTTCCAGTCCAGAGAGACCACTTCCACACGGAGCGGTTTTGCATTTGGCGCACCAACTTTAGCCAGCATCTCTTTAGAGATAGGCTTATACGGGTCGTAATAATGCGTGCTCCAATAGTTAAAGCCACTCAGAACAAGAATGATGAGGATGGGTACACCCCAGATAAATACCTCAATCTTGTTTGAATGTGACCAGTTCCGCAAATATTCGGCCTTCTCATTAGATGCCCGGTACTTCCACGCAAATATGAGGGTCGCAATAATTACTGGAACCACAACGCACATCATGACGGCCCATTCAAGCACCATCATGTCGCGATTACCTTCCCCGATCGGACCTGCGGGTTGAAGAAGATCAACCGTACAGCCCGACAGCATCAATGCAGGCAACGCCGGGAAAAATCGCCAGAGTCTTTTCATGGATCCTGCCTCTATCTGTTATTCTGCCACAAAAGGGGTCAGAACACTTTCTGACACAGTCAGGACAGCACAACTGCTATCGAACGTCGTCATCTTATATGTGCCTTTCCCGTTCGTATCCTGACAACGAGGGGGAACACCTCCCCCCGTACTTAATGAAATATAGGACGTACAAACGCCCCAGTGTCGCCACTTTTAATCATCTGGAATGGCCCAGATTACAAGGGGTCAATTTCAACAAAAAAAGAGACCCCCCTGGTCTTTCTTACAAAAAAGACCAGTTAGCCGCCATTCCTTATATGTCATCACAATGAGATTACAAAATAGAGTCTACGCATTTTAATTTCTCATTATCCTCCTAATCGCAAAAAATCGCAACAAAAAAGGGGCAGCTCTGGCCCCTTTCTTATTTTATGCAATGTTCCGACTCTTCTAAAGTCAGTCACGGCCACCTGATCTCGTCCCAGTAAATTGAAGAAGAAACTGAAAAAGATTAACAAAATTTAGGTACATAGAGAGCGCATCATACACGCTCATCTTCCCCAATGCTTCAGCTGGCAAAGCCGAGGCGTAACTCTGATAAGAAAATTTAATGCGCTGGGTATCGTAAGCCGTAAACCCTACAAAAATCAGCACTCCGATGAAGGAGATTACCGTTGTCATCCCTTGTGAGGGGATAAACAGCGCCACAAGAGAGGCAATAACAAGACCAATCAGGCCCATCATTAAGAAAGAGCCCATCCCCATTAGAGAGCGCTTCGTGACATAGCCCCATAAGGACATCACACCATAAAGCGATGCCGTAATAAAGAAGGTCCGCACAACTGAAGCCCCAGTATAGGCCATCAATATAGAGGCCATGCTAATGCCCATAACAACACTATAGAGCACAAAAAGCATCTGCGCAGTTGAGCGGGAGAGACGATTAACCCCAAATGACAGCACAAGAACAAAAGCGAGCGGCGCGAAAACCCCCACCATACCTAAGCCCGTTGGGGCCAATACAAACTCGTCCCCCCGCTGCACCACGTGGAAAAACAACGTCCGCAGAGAGGTATGAACCACGGCATAAGCCGTAACGGCTGTTAGAAACAGAGCGAATGCCATCCAGTTATAAACGCGCACCATATAAGCGCGCAAACCAGCATCAAACGCTGCAGCGGCCGAGTATCCCCGTGAGGAGTCAAAATCGGAATAAGAAGCCATGATACCCACTGTTCCGGAATTAAACTATAAGTCTAAAGGGATACATCATCCCCAACCTATGCAAAATGTGGGGTCTTTCCTGCTGAAGTCAAGATGAACTACACTCCCCCTATGTCTTTCCTCCTCGTTCTCCCCCTCTCCGCTACCGTGCAAGACGAACTTAACGTGCTGCGTGATAGTTTAAATGAGGTACGCTGGCTCCCGCCTGCACATTGTATGATTCCTCTCTACACTTTAGGCCGAATCACCGCACGCCATGCTTTGGAGGAGCTAGATGCCACGCTCTCCCATTTCCACTGGGAGCCTTTTTCCATCACATTGCAGGAGGTCAGCCATCATTTAGGGGAGGTTGAAGATACGCTCAGCGTTGGGATAACGCCCAAGCAAGCACTCATTACCTTCCAAAAGAAGCTCTCAACCTTACTAAGACGTGCTGGTTTTGCATCATCGCGCCGCCCCTTCATCCCCACAATGACCATTGCACGGCTCGACCCCGCTGCCCCAACCGACCTTATGACATGGGTGCAACGTCATAACCTCTTTCACAGTTCACCCATGATGGTTGATCACCTCATGCTCCTAGAACATCTCCATTCTCACGGCGAGGACCATTTTCAACTTTTGGAACAATATCCCGCTATCCCCAGCCTTCTCCTTGATGATGCGCTCGGTTCATCCCCAAAGCCCGATGACTTTCCGTAAAGCTAGATAATCCTCTACCCGACAGAGCAAAAACCACCCATCTTCTGCCTCTAAAGAGAACGCCTCCAGACCAATAGAGCGGTAAATCTCTGCCTGCCGTGCGCCGTATTGGAAAATAGCCAAACGGCATCCTTCCTGCACCGCATAATCGCGCAATCGCCAAATCGCTCCGGCCCGCTGTTTAGGGGCTCCTACCGCTCCCCCAAGGCATAGCAAAATAGGCTCTGAGAACAGAAAAGGGCTTAAACGCATCACCGCACAAGCCGCGGTACCGGTTGCATCAGCGACAATGCCCTCCGGCATTAAACCACGGCTCTGCGGTATGGGGAGAGCCGATCGCGCATCTTGCAAACAGGCATAACGAATCCTCATCGTCAGGGTCCATGGTTGCACATGCAAACGTGCCCGCCGGAGGGCTAAGCCGAACCCTAATAAACAACATAAAGCCGAGCCACCCAAAACCCAGCGGCCTATGGCTGTATGGGCATCATAAACCATTGCCCGCCACCAAATCGGCCCTAAATGATGCTGGCGTGCAATCCACCTCACCCCCGCCAAACCGCAAAGCCATAAGGATAGAGGGGCAAGAATAAAGGGAGAACATGGCTCTACCCGCCAATAAGCCTGCCGATAATAAGCCTTCCGAAACGGGATTAATGTTACCAACACGGCCATCACCACAACAAACACGGCCCAATGGGCTTGCCGTAACATTAAAATCCCCACCGTGCCGCTCAACACAATCACCGAGAGCCGCCATGCCAGTGCAACCCGGCGCGAAAGCCCTGTGGAGAGGGCGATCAACACCACCCCAGCGACTACCAGAAGAAAGGCCGCACCTTGCATAAGCCCGCCTTCTAGAGAGGAACGAAACGCAGGGAGAGGCGTAAGCAGCCCATACAGCACCAATGCTACGCCTAATACAGCCTGACTGCCCGTTGCCACGATGGTGGAGAAGTCCCCCTCAGACGTACGCAAAGCTTGGCTGGCCTCAACCACACGACCAAAGCGCGCTAAGAAGGGAGCCCCGCGTACCATTAGCTCATGCCCGGCGAACATCAGCCCAGCCACAAGTAGGGGGATAATGTAGTAAAATAAGCGAAAAACGAGGATGCCGCTCATAATATGAGGGATGGAAAACCACGGGGAGAGAGCCAGCATCATGGTGCTATCAAACACACCGAGGCCCCCGGGAACATTGGCCAAAAGCCCCGCTGTATAAGCCCCGATATAAATCGCGAGGAACCCACCAAAGGTTAGGTTACATCCCGCAGGCAAAGGACCCATCACGCACCAGGCGATCAAAGCCGTGGCAGACATATCGGCCATACTCGCAAGAATCTGCCCCAGCCCGATACGCCATGTAGGGAGCGGCAAAGTCCATTTATAAAGCGTTATCTCACGCTTCCAACATGGGATGAGTACATAAGCCAGCAAAACAGCAAAGCAACCACCCCCGGCAAGCTTAGGCACCCAAAGCGGCATCGTGCGAATATAAGGGATAATGCCCGGCTGAGTGAGCAAAATAACCCCAACTAAGCCAATCATCCCCAGCCAATATGTAATTGAACAAAACGCGACGATGGAGGCAATCTTCCGCCCCGAGACGCCCCAATTTCGGTACAGCCTATAGCGCACCGCCGTGCCTGATATCGCAGCGCAGCCTAAATTATGAGACAACACATAGGAGCAAAACGCCACAAAGGCCGAACGCCCCCACGAGACACCCGCCCCCACATGGCGACATGCAAGACCATCGTAAAACGATAAAATCCCATAAGAGAGCAGCGTGGCCCCCGCCCCCTCCCACAAACTCAGAGCGGGGATAGCCCGTAATCCCCCAATAATTTGGGGGAAGGAAAGATGCCGCACCTCACGCCACATCACAATAATGGCAGCGACCAACAACACCAGCCCGACCAATGCAGGCAACCGAGTAAGCAACCGCCTTAACCATTTACCCTTTACAGAGCATGGCGTTTGGGCAGGCTCCTCCTGCGGCGTACCGGCATGCTCGGCCATCTTAGCCTTCAGCCTCTCCAGCATGGGCATCTACAGGGCGCGCTAAAGCTTCATCAATCAAAGCAATGGTTTCTTTCAGCCCAAAGAGTGCTGCAAAAATCCCAAAGCGCGGCCCTTCCTTCTGGCCCAGTAGGACCTCATATAAACAACCGAACCATGACCGCAGCTCTGGCTTGGCAAAATACCGCTTACCCACTTCAAAGACGACATTTTGCACATCATCCGGGCTGGCCGTCTCGGGTACAGTCTTTAGCGTGGCGGCAAGATCCTCCAACGCTTTGCGCTCTGTCTCCGTTGGGGCACGGAAGACCTTTGTCGGGCGGACGCGTTCATTAAAATAATCCAACGCATGTTGCACCAACCGCGCCACATAAGGATGTGTCTCTGGCGAGAGAGACGCATCATAACGGCGCAGGAACTTCCACAACGTCTCCACCTCCCGCGCGTTCGCTACACTGGCCAGATTCAACAGAGCTGTGAAGGAAACCGGGCTGGTATCTTGCGGGCGTAACGTCCCATCATGCACAAACCAAACCGGATTAGAGCGGAACTCCTCCGCTGTTTGCTGCTCGCCCTTTTGTACAAGGGCCAAATATTCATCCGTAGCACGCGGAATCATATCGGTGTAAAGCCGCTTCGCCCGCGTAGGTTGCTGGAACATATAATGCGCCAAACTTTCCGCCGGGCCATAGCGCAGCCACTCCTCTACCGAGAGGCCATTACCTTTGGACTTACTAATCTTCTGCCCATGAGCATCAAGGAACAGCTCATAGGTCAGATTTAGCGGCGGCTCTTTCCCCAAAATACGGCAGATTTTGGAGGAAAGCTTCACACTATCGATGAGGTCCTTACCGGACATCTCGTAATCGACCCCTAAGGCGTACCAGCGCATGGCCCAATCCGCCTTCCATTGCATTTTGGCCTGGCCGCCATACACAGAGGTCTCAAAGCTCTTGCCGTCCTCATCCTTCCAAGCCACTGTACCAGCATCAGGATTCACACTGATGATAGGCACCTGCATGACACGGCCCGTCTCTGGATGGATGGGCAGCACGGGGGAATAAGTCGCGCGGCGTTCCTTCCCCAATGTAGGGGCGATGACCTCAATAATGCGATCATGCTCCTCCAGAACACGCTTCAAAGCCGCATCGAAAATGCCGGAGGTGTAATAATCAGTGGCTGAGGCGAATTCGTAATCAAAGCCAAAGGCATCTAAAAACTGACGCAAGCGAGCATTATTATGGGCCGCAAAGCTTTCATGCGTACCAAAAGGATCAGGAATACGTGAGAGGGGCAAGCCGAGATGCTCTGCCAACATCTCTTGTTGTGGCACATTGCCCGGCACTTTACGCAAAGCGTCCATATCATCAGAGAACGCCAAGAGCCGGGTCTTACGGCCTGTAAGCTCCTCAAATGCCTGACGGACCCATGTTGTCCGCGCTACCTCGCCAAATGTGCCAATATGCGGCAGACCAGAGGGGCCGTAACCTGTCTCCATCAAGACCGGTTTGCTAGGGTCCCTCTCTGCCACTCGGGCGGCGAGCTTGCGGGCTTCCTCAAACGGCCAGAGCTTGGGAAGGGACGAATCAGTCTGAGAAGACGGTGAATGTTTTGTCATAATCCCACGGTAATTATGAAGCCACACTCTATGGGTCAAGTATCCTAATGCGAGGGAGGCATGTCTTCTCTCTCGCAGAAAAGACCATTCGCGTGTATGGTAGCAGCAATGCCCAGCCTTTTTCACTCCTTTTTTGATGCCCCGGCTCTCATTGCCCGCCATGGCTTATCCTCCCTCATCACACCTGATGGGGAAATGCTGGACTTACCGTTAGAGGAGCTGCGCAGCACATTACGCCAGCTTCCCCCGCCTTTGCTCATCCACGGCCCGGCCACGCTACGCCTGTTGGACCTCCCGCCAGAACCCCCACCAGCCCCGTGGTTAGACCTGCTGGAGCTTTTCCTTCTCATTCATCCTGCGCGTAATGTTACCCCTACCGCCCGTGGCCTCGCCTTAGAGCTTGGCCTCATCGCCCCCGAGGATACACAGCCCCTCCAAGCTGATAGCCTTTATGAAATCGCGCAGAAACTGCTTGATGACCTCCCCGCGCGTCCACCTCATCACCTTGCCACAATTCGCCTCCTTCTTCCCTCCCTAAAGCAAGCAGGGTGGAGCTGGCATGACATCGTCACGCAGGCCCTTCCGCCATCGCCTGACACAACACCCCCCAACCGCGCGCAAGAGATTGATGCGCTGAAAATATGGAAACGTCTCCCCCAATGGGAGGAGCGCGCGCCTCGCCCCCAAGCCGCTAGCCAACCAGTGGACCCGCAAGAGGCCCGCAAACGCCTCGCCACCTTGCTCGGTCACACGGCAGAGCCACGGCCCGGCCAAGCGGATTTTGCCTCTGCTGCCAGCTATGCTTTTGCCCCACGCGATATTGCCAACGCCCCCAACATCATGTTGGCCGAGGCTGGAACAGGCACAGGCAAAACGATGGGCTATATCGCCCCAGCCAGCTTATGGGCGGAAAAGAACGATGGGGCGGTATGGGTCAGCACCTATACACGCCATCTACAACGCCAAATTGAGCAAGAACTCACCCGCCTCTATCCCGACCCAATAGAGCGGCGGGAGCAAGCCGTCATCCGTAAAGGACGTGAGAATTATCTTTGCCTTTTAAACTTGGAAGACCTCACAAATGCGTGGCTTAACCGCCCCCCGCATGAGCAACATGGCCTTATCCCACTTATCTTTCTCGCCCTTTGGGCTGAGCATACGCAGGATGGTGACCTCATGGGGGGCGACCTCCCCGGCTGGTTTGGGGAGCTGTTTCAACGTGGTTTATTAAATACGCTGGCAGACCGGCGCGGTGAGTGCATCCATTCGGCCTGCCCACATTATCAAAGCTGCTTTATTGAGCATGGCATACGCCGCGCCCATCATGCCCAATTCGTCATCGCTAATCATGCGCTCGTCCTCTCCCAAGCGGCATGGAATGCCCTCCTCCCCCAAGAGCTTGCCCCCGGCAATTTGCCCGATGAAAACGGCATCCCCTCCCGTTATGTATTTGATGAAGGCCATCACATCCCCGATGCCGCCGATAGTGCCTTCTCCCTCACCTTCTCCGGGTTAGAAACCGCAGAGCTACGGCGTTGGATTCTCGGTGCGGAAGGGAGCCGCTCTCGCGCACGCGGCTTATTACGCCGGATGGAGGACCTCATAGAGGCTCTCCCTGCCCTAAAAGACCCCTTCCAAAAACTGGTCTATGCCACACAGCAAGGCTTACCCCGCCCCGGTTGGAGCGACCGGCTCCATGAGGCACGGCAAAACCGCCTCAATGCTCCTATTATGGAAGCCGAGCATGAAGCCAGCCTAGATGATGCCGCAGCACAACAACCCGCAGAGGCTTTTCTTCAATCTCTTGATACCCATCTTGATGCCCGCTTGGCAGAAATCAGCCTACAAACACGAGGCGAGCATGGAGCCTATGCACGGCAAGAATGTGACCTCCACCCTATTCCCCCGACTCTGAAAGACCAAACCGAGGCCCTCCTTACCGCTCTGCAAGCGATTGTCACCCCACTTGATGACATCCTGCGTATTCTTCGTGAGGCGTTGGAAGACCAAGAGGAGCTCGACACCGCTTTTCAACAACGGGTAGAAGGCGCAATACGCAGCCTCTACCGCCGTGCCCTCTCCCGTTTGCAGGGGTGGATTAGTATGTTGCGCTCTATCCTTGCAAGCTCTCCCCTCAGCCCAACACTCCCCACCTTTGTGGACTTCATCCATCGCGAACCCTTACCCACGGCACGCTTTGGGCAAGAGGGGCATGATATTGCCCTCAATCGCCATTGGTTAGACCCTACTATCCCCTTTGCCAGCACACTGCAAAGCACCACCCACGGGCTGCTTATTACCTCCGCAACATTGCGGGACCGCAAAGCTGATGATGATGAAAAAGACGGCTGGGAACGCGCTGAAAGGCGGCTAGGGACGACGCATTTCCTCAAGCCGCCTATGCGGGCTTCTTTAATGAGTCCCTTTGATTACGCCCATCAAACCCGCGCTTACATCATTACCGACCTCGCCAAAGGCCCTGCCGCGCAGGCGCAAGCCTTCCAAGCCCTTTTTGAAGTTGCTCATGGCGGCGCGTTAGGGTTATTTACCGCCATTAATCGGCTTAAAGAGGTTCATCGCCGTATTCATGAACCTTTGGGGATGAAACACATCCCCCTCTATGCCCAGCATATTGATGCGATGAATAACGCCACCTTGGTGGATGTTTTCCGCACCGAGACCAATAGCTGCTTACTCGGCACAGATGCGATGCGCGATGGCGTGGATGTCCCCGGTGAGGCCCTGCGTATGGTCGTGTTAGAGCGCACCCCTTGGCCACGGCCCGATATCCTCCACCGTGAACGCCGCCGCCATCTCTCCGGCGGCAGGCCTGGTGATTATGACGACCTCATCACCCGGATGCGCCTACAACAAGCCTTTGGGCGGCTTATTCGCCGTGCGGATGACCGCGGGGTGTTCATTATTTTAGACCGCCGCATGCCCTCCCGCTTACTCTCCGCCTTCCCCGAGGGAGTGCCCATCCAAAGACTCCCTCTTGCTGAAGCGTTGGAGGATATTAATGGGTTTCTTAACCCATAACGCACAAAAACAACGCATGAAAAAAAGCCCCGCTCCGGCAAGGAACGGGGCTTTTCTTTTGACCTGTCGTGACAGGTGGCCATCCCGGCCACATGACCGGGATGGGGAAGGATAAGCGATTAGAAGCCGCCCATACCCCCCATGCCACCCATTCCGCCCATGCCACCCATACCGGCACCAGCAGCATCATCGGACTTCTTCTCCGGACGCTCGGCAACCATAGCCTCGGTGGTGATGAGCAGGCCAGCAACGGAGGCTGCATCCTGCAGAGCCGTACGCACAACCTTTGTCGGGTCGATAATACCAGCCGCTACGAGGTCCTTATACTCACCCTTCTGAGCATCAAAGCCCTCGTTATAATTGCTCAGCTCCAGCACCTTACCAGCAATCACGGCACCATCTTCACCCGCATTATGGGCAATCTGACGCAGCGGAGCTTGAAGAGCCTTGCGCACAATATGGGCACCAGCGCGCTGATCGTCATTCTCGAAGGAGAGATCATCAAACAGCAGGCTTGCACGGGCCAGAGCCGTACCACCACCGGGGACGATGCCCTCCTCAACCGCAGCGCGGGTTGCATGCAGAGCGTCATCCACGCGGTCTTTACGCTCCTTCACCTCAACCTCGGTGCTACCACCAACGCGGATGACAGCAACGCCACCAGCAAGCTTAGCCAAACGCTCTTGCAGCTTCTCGCGGTCATAATCGGAGGTTGTGGCCTCAATCTGAGAGCGGATTTGTGCACAACGGCCCTTGATAGCCTCTGCCGCACCAGCACCCTCAACGATGGTGGTGTTCTCTTTATCGATATGCACCTTCTTGGCTGTGCCAAGCATATCCAGCGTTACAGATTCCAGCTTAATGCCAACTTCCTCAGAGACAACCTGCCCACCTGTGACGATGGCGATGTCCTCCAGCATAGCTTTGCGGCGGTCACCAAAGCCCGGAGCCTTCACAGCAGCAATCTTCAAGCCACCGCGCAGCTTATTGACAACCAGGGTTGCCAGAGCCTCGCCATCCACTTCCTCAGCGATAATGAGCAGCGGACGGCCAGACTGAACGGCACTCTCCAACAGCGGCAGCATCGGCTGAAGGGAAGAAATCTTCTTCTCATGAATCAGGATGTAAGGGTTTTCCAAATCAGCGGTCATCTTCTCCGTGTTTGTCACGAAGTACGGGGAGATGTAACCGCGGTCGAACTGCATGCCCTCAACAACATCAAGCTCGGTGTGCAGGCCCTTGGCCTCTTCTACCGTGATGACGCCCTCATGACCGACTTTCCCCATAGCTTCGGAGATCATCTTACCAACTTCGGACTCACCATTGGCAGAGATTGTGCCGACCTGAGAAATCTCATCCTGAGAAGAAATCTTCTTAGTGCGGTTTTTCAGCTCCTCCACAACACGCAGAACGGCTTTATCAATCCCGCGTTTGAGGTCCATCGGGTTCATGCCCGCAGCGACAGCTTTAGCCCCCTCACGGATGATAGCCTGAGCCAGAACTGTAGCTGTTGTGGTACCATCACCAGCAACATCATTGGTCTTAGAGGATACCTCACGCACCATCTGCGCGCCCATATTCTCGAACTTATCAGCAAGCTCGATCTCTTTAGCGACAGAGACACCATCCTTAGTGATGCGCGGGGCACCGTAGCTTTTATCCAGCACGACATTGCGGCCTTTAGGGCCGAGTGTCACCTTCACAGCATTGGCGAGAATATCCACACCACGGAGCATACGCTCACGAGCATCTGCACCAAATTTTACGTCTTTAGCAGCCATAATAATATCACTTCCTTAAACAAAGGTCAGAACAGGATTTAAAGAGAGGGCGCAGCCTTAGCCAACAACGCCGAGAATGTCGCTCTCTTTCATGATCAACAGGTCTTCCCCATTGACCTTCACCTCAGTGCCGGACCATTTGCCAAAGAGGACACGGTCGCCCACTTTAACATCCAACGGCACAACCTGGCCTTGCTCGTTACGGGCACCAGAGCCAACAGCGAGAACCTCGCCTTCCATTGGCTTTTCCTTAGCGGTCTCAGGAATGATAATGCCACCAGCGGTTTTTTCCTCACCATCTAAGCGGCGGACCACTACACGGTCGTGAAGGGGACGAAATTTCGTCATGGATCACTCCATTCTAGGCTGGCCCTTCTCATAAAGCAGCGCAGCCGGGTTATTGCGCTCAATCTAGCAGCGCACCAAGAAAACTCCCCATTTTGTGGGGCGAATGAGAAATAGTGATGCCCTCTAGCAGCGTCAAGCAGGAGAGAGGCGTCCTTATGATGTTTTTTAATCGTTATTGCCTTTTAATATCTATTATTCATTAGATTTTCTTATTCTATATCAAGCACATCTCCCTCTTGCGCTCCTCTCCGAGAGGATGAATGGTGTGAAGGTCTTTTAAAAGGGGGAGCCAGATTATGGACCTACATCTTACGCGCCGCTCGGCCATTATTATGGGGGGTAGCCAAGGGCTGGGACTAGGGGCCGCCCTAGCCCTTGCAAAAGAAGGGGTACGCCCTTATCTCCTCGCCCGCAATGAGGCGACCCTCCAACAGGCTGCAACAAAAATCACGGCTGAGACAAGCATCACACCACAGTGGCATAGTGTAGATTTTGCCTCTCAAGAGAGTGTCCAAACGTGCCTCAAAACCTTAAAAGCAGATTTGCCAGAAGTTGATATTATCATCGGCAATGGCGGCGGCCCGCCCCTTGGCCCTGCAACAGAGTGCGACCCAGCCCTATGGCAGCAAGAAGCCACAACCATGCTGCTGCCCATTATGCAGCTTGTCAGCCAATATCTACCGGGGATGAGGCAACGGCAATTTGGGCGCATCCTTATGATTTCCTCCACCAGTATTGTGGAGCCTATCCCTAATCTTGTTCTCTCTAGCGCGTTACGCTCTGCTTTAGCGAGTTGGGGCAAAACGCTTGCGCGTGAGGTAGCGCAGGATGGCGTGACTGTTAACACCATTCTCCCCGGTCGGTTTGAGACAGAACGCACTGCAACGCTTAATAAAATCCGTGCCGAAAAGGCGGGTATTCCCCTCGCAGAGTTTCGCAAACAAAAAGAAGCTGGGATCCCCGCAGGCCGTTATGCCCAGCCTGAGGAATTCGGCCATCTCGTAGCATTTCTCGCAAGCCCGCTTGCCGCTTATATCACCGGGACGCGCATCCCGATTGATGGCGGCTTGCTTCACGGATTTTAGGCCCCATTCATCCTAAAAAAAGATAAAAAAAGCCCCTCTGCTTACGATGGAACAGAGGGGCTTTTCTACAGCGTCATTCCTGCATCATTACAGGCCGGACTTAGCCCATCAAAACACGGCCTGCGACCGCATCCAAACGTGAAATAGCCGCAAAATCCCGTGCTTCTGGCGGGGTGATAATGGCGTTATCCAACGCACGCTCTGCCGCACCGGGGCCTGTGCAAATAGGCCGCGGCTTCCCAAGGGCAGGAATAGCGCGGCGGACAAGCTCCCGCGCATGGGTGGAGTTGCTCTTCATCGTCCGAATTACAGCCTCCACCGTGACATGCTCATGCTCCTCATGCCAGCAATCATAATCCGTCACCATCGCAACGGTAGCGTAGTTCATCTCTGCTTCCCGCGCGAGGCGTGCTTCTGGCATGTTTGTCATCCCAATGACAGACGCCCCCCAAGAGCGATAAAGCTCACTCTCAGCCCGTGTGGAGAATTGAGGCCCCTCAATCACCACATAAGTCCCGCCCTTCGTGACGGAAATATCCAGCTTTTCAGCTTCTTCCGCTAATGTTTTAGCCATTCGTGCTGAAACAGGCTCACCCATGGCCACATGGGCCACGCAGCCTTCCTCAAAGAAGGTCCGGGGGCGGCCTTGTGTGAGGTCGATAAACTGGTCAACCAACACAAAATGACCGGGAGCTAAATCTTCCTTCAAAGAGCCAACAGCGGAAAGGGAGATAATATCCGTCACGCCTGCGCGTTTTAACGCATCAATATTGGCACGATAATTCAAATGGGAAGGTGGGATAGGATGCCCACGGCCGTGACGTGGTAAAAAGACGCACCGCACACCCTCCAGCGTACCAAAAAGCAGCTCGTCCGAAGGCTTACCCCATGGCGACTCACAGCGACGCCATTCCCGGTTTTCCAGCCCATCAATCTCATAAAGGCCGGAGCCTCCGATAACACCGATGACAGGCTCGATTGTATCTTCTGCAACCATAAATCCTCACTTCATCCTGCCTGAACTCGCCTTACTGATGGGCACATTGCCCCCATACAGGCTGCTGACAGTCTCTCCTCTGATAACGGAGAGTTTTTCAGCAGGGCATCCCTAAAATCAAGAGCAAAAATTATTACGCCCTCCTTCTGCCCTTACACCATAAAATGAAGGAAAGCATAATCATTTCCTTTACTAATGACAGCATCAGGAACAGCCAGTAAGCGAACACGGCTTTTTGTCTTGTGAGGCATCCCCCCTATGGTAAAGTAAAAGAAATCACATCCTTCTATGAAGAATAGGAAGATTATTATGCCTTCCTCCACGAGCTTTGTTCTCCCCGATCTCCCTCATACTGGGCTAACAAAAGACGCCCAATATTGGTTTGAGAACCTGCGTGATCGGCTTTGTGCTACTTATGAAGCTTTGGAGGATAAAGCTGTTGCAGAAAATGCCCCAACATTGAAGGGGCGTGCGGAGGCTGGTCGCTTCCAACAAACATCATGGAAGCGTGCTGAAGGTGGCGGCGGGGTTATGTCCGTCATGAAAGGGCGCGTTTTTGAGAAAGTGGGCGTCAATATTTCCACCGTGTGGGGGGAGTTCACGCCGGAGTTCCGCAAATCCATCCCCGGGGCAGAAAATGACCCACGCTTTTTTGCTACTGGTATTTCTCTCGTAGCTCATCCCTGTAACCCGCATGTCAGTGCAGCGCATTTCAACACACGGATGATCCTGACCTCCAAGGGCTGGTTTGGCGGTGGTGGCGATATCACCCCCATGTTCCCCGAGAGCCAAGAAGCTCTTGATGATGCGGCTATGTTTCATGCCGCCTTTAAGCAAGCGTGCGATAGGCACGACCCTGCTTATTACCCACGCTTTAAAGCTTGGTGTGATGAATATTTCTTCCTCAAACATCGCAATGAGCCACGCGGGCTTGGGGGCATCTTTTACGATTGGCTCGATAGCGGTAATCTCGCAAGCGACTTTACCTTCACCCGCGATGTCGGCGATGCGTTTTTGGAATGTTATACCGCCATTGTTCGCAAGCGCATGTTCACCCCGTGGACCGAGGAAGACCGCTTAGCGCAGCTCAAACGGCGTGGTCGTTATGTGGAGTTTAACCTCCTTTACGACAGAGGCACGCTCTTTGGGTTAAAAACAGGTGGCAATACGGAGGCTATCCTTATGTCCATGCCGCCAGAGGTCATCTGGCCCTAATCCCCTTATAAGAGGATGCCCTTCTTTTAAGCATCCTCTCCTATAATGCCATCCACCAGCACATGAGGCAGGCCACGGGGGCAGACCTCGAGACGGGTCTCAACCCCATAAACATCACCGAGAACCTCAGGTGTGGTAACACCCATCACGCTACCCTGTGCGACAAGGCGACCATTGCGCATATAGACGACATCATCAGCGCGTTGGAGAGCGATGTTGAGGTCATGCACAACCAGCAATGTGACGATATTGCGTTTACGCGTCTCCCGCCTCACAACATCCATCACAGCAAACTGATAGCGTAAATCTAGCGCGCTTAAGGGCTCATCCAGCAACAGCATCGCGGGACGGCGCACTAAGGCTTGTGCCAGACCAACCATCTGACGCTGCCCGCCGGAGAGCTCATCCATATAGCGGAGGGCAAGATGGCCAATCCCCAGCTCCTCCAACACATCAGTGCTATCGCGCAACGCACATTCAGCCGAGACAGCCTCGCCCGCTCGGCGCGCTACCATCACTGCTTCAATCACCTGAAGATGCACTGTTGGAGGAAGGCTCTGCGGTAAATACGCCGCTAAGCGTGACCGCTCCCCCACGGCAAGGCTAGAGAGGTCCTTCCCCCCTAGGCGAATACGCCCCTCTGCCCGAATAAGCCCCGCAATACCGCGCATAAAGGTCGATTTTCCCGACCCGTTCGGCCCCAAAAGGGCTGTAACACGCCCTGCTTGCATGGGGGCCAATGTCATACGGTGCAGCACTTCCCGCCGCCCATAATGGACGCAAAGGCTCTCAATCTCCAGCATCTACGCCCCCTTTCGTAAAACCACAGCAAGGAAGAAAGGAATCCCCACTAAGGAGGTCACAATCCCGACAGGAATCACAACCCCCGGCATGATGTTCTTTGCCGCGATGGAGGCAAGAGACATTATCAAGCACCCACATAAAGCAGAACCGGGAAGATAAAAACGATGATCCTCCCCCAAAAGCCGCCGTGCAATATGCGGGGCTACCAGCCCGACAAACCCAATCGTCCCCACAAAGGACACCGCCAAGGCCGAGAGGATGCTAATCCGCAATAAAGACATCATCCGCAAGCGTTTAACGTCCACCCCATAGCTCGCCGCACGGTCCTCGCCTAGACGCAGAGCCGTCAGAGCTGGGGCCGCACGGAAGCAGAAAGGCAAGACCACCGCACAGCCTACCGCCATGACGCTAATCTTCCCCCAATCAGCGCGTGTCAAACTGCCCATTGTCCAAAAGACGAGGTCTTGTAGGGCATCCTCATCAGCAATGAACTGCATCAACGCCACAAAAGCATGGAAGGTAAACACAAGCGCAATACCAAATAAAACCACCATCGTGGTGGAATGGCCCCGTGCCCGTGCCACAACCTCCAGCAAACAAGCTGATCCAACAGCAAATAAGAAGGCCTCTAGCGGGACCATCCATGTCTCTGGCACATAAGGAATGTGCCAATGCAGCACAATCGCTAAAGATGCCCCAAAGGCCGCAGCCGCAGACACGCCAAGCGTGTAGGGGCTGGCCAATGGATTATCCAACACAGTTTGCATCTCGCCACCGGCAATGCCTAAAGCACACCCAACAAGGATAGCCATAAGCGCGTAAGGCAAACGAATATGCCAGACAATCACACCATTTGTCCCGGAGGAGGGGTTAAGGAGCGCATGTACTAAAGCGCGCGGCCCCAACCCTGCTGGGCCTAAGGAGAAGTCCAACAATAATGAGAGCAGTATCAACCCACCCAATATGCCCAACAAAGCCACCCTATGACGCGTAAGCTGTGCGTAGGCCGTTTGTATGCCCGTCAAACGTGCGGCTAGACGGGTCATCTCCGCAGATGAAGCATCACTGTCTTTCATAACATCTTTATTGGGCATGCGCCTTGATCCAATATGTCCCGCTATTTGGCATAGCCGTAAAGCGGCTCTGCACAAGGCTACGATCCGCCTCTGGATCTAAATCCTTAAAACGCTCTGGGTAAAACCACTTAGCCATGACCTCAATCGCTAGGATATTGAAGGGGCTATCATAAAATGTATGCCAAATGCCATAAGCACGCCCATTCCGCACCGCTTTCAACCCTGCAAGCTCCGGGGCTTGTAGGAGGCTATTTAATGAGGCTTCTGCCATCTCCGGCGTGACTTGAGAGCCCATCTTTAGGCCCGGACCACTATGGCCGGGGCCGCGTGTCCCATCCAAGATAAGCACGTCAGGGTCTTGGGCGATAACCATCTCGGCAGAGACATCCCCAATATAACCGGGCAAAAGAGATGCCGCGATATTACGACCACCAGCGGCCTCAATAAACGCACCCATATTCCCACGCCCAGCTGTATGGCAGCAGCTTTGGCGTGCCCCGGCTAGCATATTGATGAATACAGTCGGCTTTTGTGCCTCTGGGATGGTCTCCACGACCGAACGAATAGCCTTTAACCGTTCTTCATAAAAATCTGTATAGGCCTTGGCCTCGGCCTCACGACCAAGAGCTTGCCCTAAAATGAGCATACTCGGCACAGTCGTCTTTACCGGGTCTTGGCGGAAATCCACAAATAAAACAGGAATGTGCGCTGCTCTAAGCCGCGCTGTTACATCGCCAGATTGCCCCGGCCCGTGGCCTGTTGTGCTAAAAATGGCAAGGTCTGGGTGGAGGTCTAGCACCTTCTCTGGGCTAATCGTATCGGCTGTTGTGCGGCCAATCACTGCAACACGCGCCGCCTCTGGGAAGGTTTTGAGCATTTGCTCATAATTCTGCGTATCTGCCTCGCGGAACTCCCCTTGCCAACCCACAATATGGTCAAACAAATGGCGGCCTTCTAAAGGCTCCAGCGCGTAAATCAGCCGTCCTTCACCAAGGATAATCCGCTGCGGATGGTCCGGGACAGAGACAACCTCGCCCGTAATATCACGCACATCCTTCGCCTGTGCTGATAACGGAAGCATAGCCCCCGCCAGCATGGCTACTGTTAACCCTACAGGATTAAAGAAGCTTTTGAGTGAGACCATCATTATTACGCCTTTATCCGCTAGAGACGCCGGCCCATCGTTGCTTCTGCTCGATGGTCTGGACTTTATGCCTCAATTAATAATCATTCGCGTTACGCTATCTATAAAAGAGCCTAAGCCCTTATCCAAGGGTAAATAACATCTTTCTCGTCAACTAACGCTTTTTCCGTAATAAAACCCTCAAAGCCCCCTGATTCCCACGATGACTATGAACAACCCCCAACACCATGGGCGCAATATCACCGCGCTGCAACCACAAGGGCAATTCCTGACGTATGGTTCCGCCGCGCGCCCCGCTGCCTAGCCCTGTAACAATTTCCACACATCGCCACCCCATCACGCGGCCGCGTTGCATAAACCGATGGAACGCCTCAAAAGCCTCTTGCACGATATAGCCATGTAAATCGAGCCGTGCATCAACGCGTAATTGCCCCCGTGAGAGACGCCGCCATTGTGTATCATCCAACCCAGCCGCCCTCACCCCCACATGCGGCACAGGCCGAGGTTTGATGAGCGGTTTAGCTGGCGATACGGCAAGCTGCATCATCACCATTGGGGCAGGCTGCGCCCGCGTTTCTACCCCCGCCTCTTGCTTTAACTCTGGCTTATGAGGGGACTTAGGCGGACGCACCGCCCTAACAGCCTGACGAGAGCGCAATGGCGTGACATCCTGCATCACGGCACGCCAAAGGGCGGCTTCATCCTCACCTAATGCTCGCTTTGCCACGCTCTTACCGCCCCACTTCCATCATACATCCGCCTCTTGGCCTTGCTCTATCATCGCACGCAGACGCTTACGCGCAAAGCGGACATATGTTGTATCGGCTTCAATCCCGATGGACCGCACCTTTAACGCCTCTGCGGCGATAAGGGTGGTGCCTGTGCCCATAAAGGGGTCTAATACCATCATATCAGGCCTCAAGCCATGCAGGCGAATACAACGCTCTGGCAAGGCAACGGGAAAGATACCGGGATGGCTATACCGCGCGTGACGACTCCGTACCGTCTCGTAAGGGATGAACCATGTATCCCCCCGACACCGCCTATCCTCTTGATGTTGGCGGCGATGAATATTGCTCTTATCCGTAAAGGGCACCCCCGCCCCTAGCCTATCAAGCTCTACTGCACCTTGTTTGGTGAGGTGAAAAATATGTTCATGATTACGATTAACATAGCGCAGGGAGTTTACAGGCTTAAAATGCCCATGCGTGACCTCACCAATGGCTATAGATTTGACCCATGAAATATGATTTTGCAGCACAAAGATACCACGCAGCCGGACCATAAGCTCAAAAGGTAACCAAGGCTGTGCGGAGGAGCCTGCAATATTAAGAAAGAACGAACCATCTTCTTTAAGAACACGGGCTATCTTTTGGCAGATAAGCTCCATCCAATCCAAATAGCTTTCTTCAGAGAGGCTATCTTTATAACTGCGATAGGCAAGACCAAGGTTATAAGGAGGCGATGTCACCACGACATCCACACTCCCTATAGGCATACGCCGCATCACGCTGAGGCAATCACCCCGAATTAGAGCATGTTCTCCTAGCGTCTCGCGACGCGCACGTATCATTTGGCCGTCTGTCCCCCGCTGGCAGAGGCTGTGCTAGCACCCACATTCGGTGCGTTAGGCAAAGAGAGGCGCGGGGCTAAGACAAACATCCGGCCATATACCTTCATATCCCCTGCAATCGTGGCAGCTTTCTCCCCTTCCCCAAGGAAGAGGTCCCCACGACCTGCCCCGCGTATATCGCTCCCCGAATCTTGAGCAAAGGTCATATGCGCCCATGAAACAGCCTGCCCATCACGGCCTTTATCATTTATCTCCACCCAAACGGGCATACCATAACTTACAAAATGCCTATCAATAGCCAAAGAGCGTTGTGCTTGCAGAGCAATACCAAATCCGCCTACAGGTCCTTCCCCCGCTTTACGCTCCACCGAACGGAAAAAGACGTAGCTTGGATTGGATTCTAAGACCGATTTTACTTGGTCTGGATGAGTCTCCAACCATGCCCGGATGGTTTTGACGCTAACATCTTCTGCACGCATCGCGCCACGGCGCACTAAAATACGACCGACTGGGACATAAGGCCGACCATTGCGCCCATCATATCCGACAAATAACTCCCCACCATCAGGTAGTCTCAAACGGCCAGAGCCTTGCGTTTGTAGAAAAAGAAGGTCCACAGGGCTTTTCAACCATGCAAGTTCCAATCCTTTTCCCTCTAACGAACCTGCATTAATCGTGGCGCGGTCATCATACGGGCGGAAAACAGCATCAACCCAGTGGCCGAACTCTAACTCACCTGCCGCATTACGACCATGAAGCAAATCCGCTGGACGGCGATAGAGCGGAACCTGATACTCTCCCCCTTTTGTAAGGGATGCGGGGACCTCTGGATCATAATACCCAGTATAGAAAGCCTGTTTTGTAATCAGGTAAGGCTGAAACCATGCCTCAAAGAACTGCCGTGCCTGCGCTGGCTGGTCGACTGCCCCCGTTTTTACAGCGGTACAAACACCCTTCCATTCCTCCACATTCTTACCAGACGGCAACGTACTCGCCCCACCAAGGAACGTCCCGGCAGGTAGGTGGTCTATACGCTGACATTCCTCCGCTAGCATCTTAAAAAGCTGGAGATGATCCTCCCGCTCCCAACCGGAGAGCTGGCTATAATCGGCGGGTTTTACATCCATCTGCGCAGAAGGCAAACCCGGCATACACCCCGCTAGTGCTATGCAAAGTGGGACCATTACCAAACATACTAACGGAGAATAATGCTTTGCCATACGAACACACCATAACCCAGTCTAATAGACGCTAGTTTCTTAGCATTACGCCCCGCAGGGAGGCCCTTTAGCGCAGAAGGAACCTCTTAGTCAGCTTGTGTAGCAACAATCATCCATTGCCCATTCACTTTAGGCTCAAACACCCAACGGTCACGGAACTCCGTGAGAGCTTCTGTTCCCTCTACGATAACATCCTTCTCATCGCGGCAATAACTCACCTGCCATGAGACAATTCTTACCCCTATCTGGCACGGGCCTTCCCCTACCTCCACACCAGTAATGGAGACATAATCCAGCCGCTCAATCTGCCTTAGCTCCAGATGCACACGCTCATGCCGCTCGGCACGCTCATCCAAAACCTTTGTAAAAGACTCTAAAACCGCAGGAGCAAGCACAGACTTCAACACAGCTTTATCAGCACAGGCAAAGGCTTTAACGGTGCGCGCAAACATATCTTCCGCATTTTTAAGAAAATAATCTGCTGAGAAGCCATTCACTACGCTACCGACTCGCGCCAGAGATTGTGCAAGAGCTGTTCCCTCCGCTGGGAGGCCGTACTCTGTTGCCTTTTGCTCTAGCCCTACGCTCTTTGGTAATGGTGGCGGCTTGAGGGCATCTGTCGCACCCGGTTGCTTAGGAAGCTGCGCCGGACGGGGCGAGGAGATGGTCTCCCGCCGGAAGGCCTGCGCCCCTATACGCCGCCCTAATACGAAAAACACGGCGCTGCCAATAATGACAGCCAACACGGCCCACATCACAATGTCCCAAGGGAAGTCCGCCATTTTATGTCCTAAATTATTCATCCTAATAAGGAAGGAGCCTCAACACCCCCACCCAACAATAGCTCAAAGGTAGGACGCCCCCGCCACAATCTCAAGTGCCTCTATTACATCCCCGTAAATGATGCATATATAAAGGAGATGCTTTTACCCCCGCTAAATAAACATATCGGAGCCCCGATAAAAGATGTTTCCCTCGCTTGGCCCTGTCTCCAAGACATGCTACCGGCAAAAGAAGATAGACGCCTCTGCCCATGGTGAAGGTCACTTCACTACAGTATGCTTACATCATTTTTACGAACCTACTCTCTACATCATGCAAGGATGACCCCCATGTCAGCTTCTAACGGCCCGACCGCTGCACAAGATAACACCCCGCCAGCCCTGCCTTTGGCCATTAATCTGCAATATACAAAGGACCTCTCTTTTGAAGTCCCCCGCGGGGCAGCGACCTTTGCTTCCCTCCAAGCACCACCGCAAGTAGGTGTGAATATTGATGTCCAAGCCAGCCGAATTGAGGAAGAGCAATCCATCTATGAGGTCACGCTCATCATCCGTGCAGAAGCCACCGAGGCCCCTGCTGAGGGTGAGCAAACGGCTGGTCCTGTCGTCTTTATTGCAGAGCTCTCCTATGCCGCCATCATCACGTTAGAGAACCCACCCCAAGAGCTGATTGAGCCGATTCTGTTGGTTGAAATCCCTCGTTTGCTCTTCCCCTTCGCCCGCGCCATCATCAGTGATGTAACCCGTGATGGGGGCTTCCCTCCAGTTGTTCTCCAGCCGATTGATTTCGCAGCCCTATGGCAAGCAAAGCAGGAACAAAACTTCCCCGAGCCAGAAGGCGAAGCATAATCACCGAAGGCCTATAGCCTCTTGGCCTCCTTTTACCCTCCATAGCCGCTATATGTGGCTCAAAAGGGTAAGAGGAGGCCCAAACTCCACCTCGCCCCATATATCATAGCTTCGGGCATGGGCTGCGATGGCCTCCGACAAGCAAAGCGCACGGCAATGGCGTAATACAGCGCGTAGCTCTGCGGGGCAGAGCTCCATAAAAAGCGTTACCGTCTCACGCGAATAAAAGAAGATGGCCGCTACTTCATCATGAGCAAGAGCCCTCAGGGCTGCATCACTTAAAGACGGAATCGGCCGCACATGATACGCCTCGAGCCGTTGCACCCCCAAGGACTGCACTAGCCCTGCCCCATAAAGCTGGCCATCACGCCCACGTCCACATGCCAAAACAAGGCTCGGCCCGCGCAAGCCTTTTTGTTGGCAAAGAGTCTCTAACGCTTCTTGGTCACCACTTGCGGCCTCGACATACTGAAAGCCCATCGCCCGCGCATGACGCGCTGTGGCGTCCCCCACAGTCAGGACCAAACGCTCTCGATTCTGATGCGCCAAAAAAGGGAGGGCCTGCCGACTCGTCACCAACATCGCCTGACAGGGATAATCAGCAATAGGCGGGGTGGGCTGTATGTGCATCACAGGGCTTGCCACACCGTGCCAACCTTGTGCCTGCACACGCGCAAGCGTCTCCCGCAAGCCCGGCTCTGGCCGGGTGATAAGAACAACCCGGCGCATCATCTTTATGATTGGACAATCTTTGCAAAAATCGCCGGTGGTGTATCGCGCCTTAACTCACAAGCAAGCTCATACCCCATCCGCGCGGCATCCTCTGGGAGGCCCTCATACTCACGCCGTAGCAAGAAGGTGCCATCCTCACTCGCCACAAGGCCAGAGAGATGCAACCGCCCTTCTTTCAACTGGGCATAACCCCCAATCGGGGTCCGGCACGAGCCATCAAGCTCTGCCAATAAAGCACGCTCAGCCGTTGCAACAGCGCGGGCCTCCGGGTCCTCAATAGCTGAGAGAAGCTCCCGTAATTCATGATCGCTCTCGCGCACGGTAACGCCGACAATCCCTTGGCCAGAGGCAGGCAACATCACCTCGGGGGAGAGAGGAACATCAATCCGGTCCTCCATGCCTAACCGTTTTAGCCCCGCATAAGCCAACAAGGTGGCATCACATTGCCCCGCACCCAGCTTATCCAAGCGAGTCTGCACATTTCCACGCAGAAGGGTGAAGCGGAGGTCTGGCCGTACATGGAGCATCTGCGCCTGCCGCCGTACAGACGCACAGCCCACTAAGGCCCCTTCTGGCAGGCAATCAAACGGCTTGGCCGGGTCCACCTTTACCCCACGCTTACGTAGCATGAGGACATCGCGCGCATCTTCACGCTTCATCGTACAAGCTAGCACAAGCCCCGGCGGGAGATGCGTCTCAAGGTCTTTGAGACTATGGACGGCAAAATCAATCCCACCGACAGCGAGAAGCTCATGAATTTCCTTAGAGAACAGCCCTTTTCCGCCAATCTCAGCGAGCCTGTCTTTTAGATTCAGGTCGCCAGAGGTTTGCATCTGCTCCTCTTTAAAAGCCCCCATATCCCGCAATACGGGGCAAAATCGCGTTAGCCGCGTTAAAAAATGCCGCGTTTGCACAAGGGCCAGTGGGGATGCCCGCGTCCCCACTCGTAAGGGGAGTTTACGGCGGTCCGGCGGGGTTTGCGCGTGCGAACGGCGCGCTGCCTCAGCAGCGACCTTTTGGAGCGAAGCGGAAGAAAAAGAAGAAGCATTCATGGTCTGCCCTCCATAACCGATTTTCTAAGGGGTGTCATGCTTCTGGAGAATCCGGCATAATAAGGCACTATGTCCGACCTATCCTCCCTCACCCCCCTCTTAGCTATTGAGACCTCCTGCGATGATACCGCCTGCGCGATTCTCGATAGTCATGGCACCTTGTTGGGGGAAAGCGTCCTCTCGCAAGAGGACCACGCAGCCTTAGGGGGGGTCGTGCCGGAAATTGCCGCCCGTGCCCATCTTAAAGCTTTGCCCAGCCTTGTGGACCTCACCTTAGAGCGTGCAGGGCTAGCCCTTAGCGATATTGCCCTTTTTGCCGCCACGACAGGCCCCGGTTTAATTGGCGGTTTGATTGTTGGTAGCTCTTACGCCAAGGGGCTAGCCATGGCGCGCGGGAAGCCCTTTATGGGCATTAATCATATTGAAGCGCACATCCTCACACCACGCCTACCGGCCTCTCTCCGCCCAGAAGAAACCGCACCAAACTTCCCTTACTTAGCCTTGTTAGTCTCTGGGGGGCATTGCCAATGCATCCTTGTGGAAGGCGTCGGCCAATATCGCCGTCTTGGCGGTACGATTGATGATTCTGCGGGGGAAGCCTTCGATAAAGTTGCAAAGATGCTTGGCCTTGGCTGGCCCGGCGGCCCCGCTTTGGAGGCACTGGCAAAAGAGGGTAACCCCCGCGCTTACACCCTGCCCCGCCCGCTCAAAGGTCGCCCCGGCTGTGACTTCTCCTTCTCCGGGCTTAAAACAGCCGTCTCCCGCCATCTTGAACCCTTTGGCCGAGAGGCTCTGCCTCGACACATCGCCGCAGACCTTGCCGCATCCTTTCAGCAAGCTGTCGCTGATGTAATGACAGACCGTGTAAAGCAAGCTCTCGCTATGGTCCCACCTGTCACGGCTTTGGTCGTAGCGGGTGGGGTGGCTGCGAATCAAACGCTGCGCCAACGCTTAGAGAACATTGCACAAGAGCATCATATCGCCTTCCTTGCCCCGCCTTTGCGCTTCTGCACCGATAATGCAGCCATGATTGGCTGGGCCGCTTTGGAACGCCTATATCAAGGTGAGCAACCCGGTGATATTGCCCTTGCCCCACGCCCTCGTTGGCCGTTAAGCGAACGCTGTGCGCCTTCTGCTCATCCTTCTGCTTCAACCTCCCCCTCGTTAATGGAGCCATCATCATGACTGCCCCGCCACGCATTGCCGTCATCGGGGCTGGAGCGTGGGGAATCGCCCTCGCCTGTAGCCTCGCCCCTATTGCTACGGTCAGCTTATGGACGCGCACCCCCGTCCCCGCAGGGACGCGTAACATGCCGCATCTCCCCCAAGTGACCGTCCCCGAGAGCGTTACAATTTCCAGCTCATTGCCTAGCGAGGCGGATATTGTGTTGCTGGTCGTCCCCACTCAGGGGCTGCGTGATACAAGCCTTGCACTACAAAAGCAGCTTGCTGCTCATGTCCCTGTCGTCACATGCTGCAAAGGGATGGAGCAAGGCACCTTCCTCCTCCCGCTGGAGGTCCTTGCCCAAACCATGCCCGGCCGCCCTGCTGCGGTTTTATCCGGTCCCAATTTTGCTATCGAAGTCGCCCAAGGTATGCCCAGCGCGGCCACGCTAGCTACAGAGGATGCCGCTTTAAGCGCACAACTTACGCAGGCCCTCACGACACCGAGCTTACGTCTTTATGCCAGTACGGACCCGCTTGGTGTGCAACTTGCTGGGGCTGCGAAAAATGTCATCGCCATTGGGGCGGGCATTAGTGTGGGGGCAGGCATGGGAGAAAATGCCCGTGCTGCCATCATTACCCGTGCTTTAGCCGAGACCGCCCGCCTTGTCGAAGCTATGGGCGGGCAAGGGCGCACTATGTACGGCCTCGCTGGGATGGGAGACCTCATCCTCACTGCCACGGGAGCGGGCTCACGCAATTATAGCCTTGGTGTGGCAATGGGTAAGGGCGAGAATATTGACGACATCCTCGCCCGCCGCAATACAGTGGCAGAAGGCGTTCTCACCGCCCCAACCCTACGCGAACTTGGCCGCCGTTTTGAAATTGATACGCCCATTATTAATGTCATCACCCGCTTACTCTCTGGGGAGCTGACCCCCCATCAAGCCCGTGATGAATTATTGGACCGTCCTCCTTGTTTTGAATAATATGCCGCCCCGAGTCCGGCTCTTATGGCCTTATGCTGCTTTCAGGATATACCCTCATGACCAGCCTGTATGATTTCAAACTACCCGCGCTTGAAGGGGGAGAGATTGACCTCTCACAATGGCGGGGGCGTCCGGTTTTAATCGTCAATACAGCATCAGAATGTGGTTTTACCAAGCAATATGAGGGCCTCCAACAACTCTGGCGGGAGATGGGTCATTCTACTCCGGATGGACTTATCATCTTAGGCGTTCCCAGTAATGATTTTGGCCAGCAAGAACCGGGGGATTCAGGGCAGATTAAGCAATTCTGCCAACGGCGTTATGGTGTGAGTTTCCCCCTTGCCGCGCGATCCATCGTCAAGGGACATGCGGCGATTCCGCTCTTTCAATGGTTAGCAAAGGAGGGCGGCTTCCTCTCCCGCCCGCGTTGGAACTTCTATAAATATCTTATCAATCGGGAGGGGCATTTACAACGCTGGTTCACCCCCCTCACACCCCCGCATGCCCCCCGTCTGTTGGAGGAAATCCAACGGGTAAGCGCACAACGCCGCTAATTTATGCTGCGGAACCTCCTCACTGTTGGCGGGTGGACCATGCTCTCCCGCCTGCTCGGCCTTGTGCGAGACCAGCTCCTTGCTATGTTCCTCGGTGCGGGAGCGGTGCAAGATGCGTATCAAATCGCCTTCCGCCTGCCCAATATGTTCCGCCGCTTATTTGGCGAGGGCGCGCTTAACGCAGCCTTTGTGCCGCTCTTTACCGCACGTTATGAGGAGCAGGGCCGCAAGCAAGCTCTCTTACTCGCAGGGCAAGCCTTCTCTTTATTGCTGCTATGGCTCACCTTCCTCACCCTCCTTGCTGAAATCTTCATGCCATGGGTGATTGACCTCATCGCCCCCGGCTTCCGCCATTCTGGGGCAGAGCGTTTCACCCTCGCAGTCCAGCTCACGCGCATTACAATGCCCTATACGGTGCTGATTTGCGGCGCGGCCCTTGTGGCGGGCATCCTCAATGCACGCAGCCATTTTGCGGCGGCCTCTGCTGCTTATATCAGCTTCAATATTGTTGGGATTGCGGCCATCTTAGTCGGGGCTTATTGCGGGCAACATAGCGTCGCCCCAGCCAGTGCTTGGGGCATTACCCTCTCTGGTATTGTCCAACTCGCTGGCCTTTTATGGGCCGCTAAACGCGCCGGGGTCATGCCCCCTTTGGTCCGCCCCACTCTTTCAGCCGACATAAAACGCTTACTCCGCCGTATGATGCCGGGGCTTATTGGCTCTGGCGTAACGCAAATCAACCTCACGATTGATACCATCATCGCCACCTTATTACCCACAGGCTCTATCTCGTGGCTCTATTTTGCTGACCGCGTTAATCAGCTGCCTTTAGGCGTCTTAGGGGCGGCGTTAGGCACAACGCTTCTCCCCCTCTTTACACGCCATATCACCGCCAATGACCGCCCCGCCCTCCAAGCAAGCCTTAACCGCGCTCTGGATTACGCGCTGCTCCTTAGCCTACCGGCAATGATTGGCCTATTCAGCCTCGCCCCAGAAATTATGGCAACCCTATTTGGCTATGGGCACTTCACCCCCCGTGATGTTCACAACTCCGCAGCGGCTTTGCGTATGTATGCGCTTGGCCTGCCCGCTTTTATCATCGTGAAATTATTAGCCCCGGCCTTTTTTGCTGAGGGCGATACCACAACGCCTGTGCGTATCGGTTTCGTCACGCTAGGGCTCAATCTCGCCCTCAATCTCCTCCTTTACCGCACATTAGCTCATCTTGCCCCGCCCCTTGCCAGCACCTTAGCCGCACTCGTGAATATGCTCGCCCTCGGCTGGATGTTATGGCGGCGAGACTCCTTCCGCCCCACCATGACAAGCCTGACGCGCGCGGGGCGTATCCTAGGGGCAGGCGTGCTGATGGGGCTGTGGGCATGGGGTGGAGCCGCCCTCTTTACCCCTAACCTCCCCAACTGGCATGCCCTACCCAAATTAGGGATGTTGATGCTGCTCATCAGCAGCAGTGCGGCCCTTTATGGGGGGTTGCTCCTTCTCCTCGGTGTTTTAAACCTCACCGAGCTACGCGCACGTCTCCTCCAACGCTTAAAACGCTAAGCCTTCAGCCAGCGAAATGCGCTTCTATCAAACGGACTAATGATTCAAGCTGCTCTTGGTCATCTGCTGAAAAACGATTCGTCACGGGGCTATCAATATCCAACACGCCATAGACCTGCCCGTCGCGCATAATCGGGATAACAATCTCCGAGGCTGAGGCCCCATCGCAGGCAATATGACCGGGAAAGGTATGCACATCCGCCACGCGCTGGGTCGCACGCTCTGCTACGGCTGTGCCGCACACGCCTTTACCAACAGCAATCCGCGTACAAGCAACCCGCCCTTGGAAAGGCCCAAGCACAAGATCGCCGGCTTTCATCATGTAAAACCCAACCCAATTTACTTGAGCCATTGCCTCAAACAACAAAGCAGCGATATTGGCGAGGTTAGCAATCTCATCACATTCGGCCTCTAGCAATCCTTGGGCCATCGGCAGAACATCATCAAATAAAATTGGATTTTGCGGTGCAGTACTCATGAACACACCATGCCGTTCTCAATACTGTGATGACAAGAGGGAATATATCATATCTCCCCCTATACCCAGCCTTTTCCCCATTTTAGGGCAAGAAAATAGTCGCTTTAGCGGTTGAATCCTTGTTAATCTTAGCTAACCTAGTCAAATTATTACATATTCGTTAGGGCTCCCTTCTCTGCATGGTCGACCAGAAACCACATATCCCCCCAATCCCCGCTCAAAAAACGGGCAAGGTCACACCGACCATGGAGCAGTGGTTTAGCCTAAAACACCAAGAACCTGACGCGTTACTTTTCTTCCGCATGGGGGATTTTTACGAATTATTCTTCGGGGATGCGGAAGCCGCCTCTCTGGCTTTGGACATCACCCTCACCCAGCGCGGTATGCATGATGATGCCCCTATCCCTATGTGCGGCGTCCCTGTTGGCACGGCGCAGATTTACCTCTCCCGCCTCATCCGCCGTGGCTTTCGCGTTGCTGTTGCCGAGCAGACAGAAACCCCAAGTAAAGGCCAAAAAGGCCCGCTCCGGCGCGAGATTATCCGTGTTATAACTCCCGGCACCCTCACAGAGGATGAACTCCTAGAAGCTGGGCGGGCTAACACCCTCCTTGCCGTTATTGCCCCTGATAAACGCCGTAAAGAGCAGCTTGGCGCAGCGTGGATTGATATTTCCACCGGCACGTTGGAAATGCTTAGCCTCAAACGCGATACGCTAGCGGAACTTCTTGCCCGCCTCGCCCCCTCCGAGATTGTAGCTGAGCCATCCCTCATCCCTGCTGATTATGCTGGCCTTCTCACCCCCTCCACGGCCTGCCCAGACCAAGCCGCAGCAGAGCGCACGATAAAAGAGGCTTATCACGTTGCTCAAATAGATTCGTTAGGGGATTTCAGTACAGAGCAAAGCATAGCTTGTGCGGTATTGCTAAATTATGTCCGCCGTAGTCAGGCTGGCGGCCTCCCCCGCTTAGCCCCACCCATCGACCATGGTTTAGACACCATCATGGGGCTAGACCCTGCTACACGCAGCAGCCTTGATATTCTCCAATCCCGCGATGGCGGGACAAAACACACTCTTTTTAGCAGTGTTAACCATACCACAATGGCAGCGGGGACGCGTCTGCTCGCCTCATGGCTTAGCAGCCCTAGCACAGACCTCACCCTCATCACGCAACGACAAGAGGGGTGGGATTGGCTGCATCAACACCTTCAGCTTGCCACTACGTTACGCGACATCCTCAAACAGGCACCTGATTCAGCGCGTGCTTTAGGGCGTATCTCTAGCGGACGCCCCCTCCCACGGGACCTTGCAGCACTCCGCGATACGCTCAGGGCGGCTAACCTGATTACAGAGGCCCTTAAAGCTTTCGCAACAGACGCAATGCCCGCCCGCATCCGCCAAATTGGGGCAAGTCTTTATGGCCGTGCTGATACCTTACTTGAACGCTTAGACGCTGCGCTAAACCCGGACCTCCCCGCCAAGATTGAGGATGGCGGGGTCATCGCCCCCGGCTTTGATGCGGAATTAGACCATCAACGGGACCTCCGCGATAATAGTCGCCGTTTGGTGGCTCAGCTTCAAGTACGTTTGGCAGAGCATTACAACATAACGAGCTTGCGTATCCGCCATCACAATCAACTTGGTTATGTTATTGAGGTCCCCACGGCGGCCGGTCGTACCTTACGCCAGCATGAGGAGTTAAGCTTCCGCCAAGGGACGGCAAGCCTCGCGCGTTTCTCCAACGAAGAACTCACATCCCTTAATCAAGCTATTTTAGAAGCATCTGAAAAAGCAGACCAATTAGAACGCCACCTCTTTACCGACCTCGCCCAGCAATGCCTAAACACCCCTGCCCTTGATGAAATCGGCCTTGCTTTGGCCGAGCTGGATGTTCTGCTCTCATGCGCTACTCTCATGGCACGCGGCTCATGGTGCCGCCCGGTCATGACCGAGGGGCAGGATTTCAGCCTCCATGCCTGCCGTCACCCTGTGGTGGAAGCGGCTTTGCAGGATAACCCCGCCCATAATAGCCCCTTCATCGCGAATGATTGCGCCCTACCGCCAGAGAAGCACGCTATCTTACTCACCGGGCCTAACATGGCGGGGAAATCGACCTTCCTCCGCCAAAATGCTCTAGCGGTCATTCTTGCCCAAGCCGGCCTCCCCCTCCCTGCTCAAGAGGCCAAAATTGGGATTGTGGACCGTCTCTTCTCCCGCGTTGGAGCCGCTGATGACCTCGCGCGTGGCCGCTCCACCTTTATGGTGGAAATGACTGAGACTGCCGCTATCCTCAACCAAGCGGGGCCGCGCTCCCTGGTCGTGGTGGATGAAATTGGTCGTGGCACCTCAACGCTGGATGGGCTTTCCATCGCATGGGCAACGTTAGAGGCTCTCCATTCCCAATTACGCTGCCGCACCATCTTTGCCACGCATTATCATGAGCTTGGCGCATTACTGGACACACTCCCCCGCCTTGGGGCCTATACAATGGCCGTGCGGGAATGGAAGGGAGAGGTCATCTTCCAACATGAAGTCCATCCCGGACTCGCACAAAAAAGCTGGGGACTGCATGTTGCAAAATTAGCGGGAATACCGACTACTATTATCCAACGCGCCCGTACGCTTCTAACCCGTTTAGAAGAAGACCACAGAAGCAACCACCATGCCGCCTCCCTTCCCCTTTTTGAGCAACAAGACCCCTCTCCCCAACCAGCGTTACCACCCACCGCGCTAGACACCATAGAGCATACGCTAAAAGAACTAGACCCAGACTCCCTCTCCCCACGAGAGGCCCATAACGTCCTTTATCAGTTAAAAACCTTGCTTGAAGGGCACCCCACCGCCAACACGCCGCATGATGAGAGTGCAGCCTCATGACCACCCCCCGGCCCACCGCCCCGATAGATGGGAATGCCCTATGACCAACACGCCTTACACCTCCGCCCCCCCATCGTCCTATCAGCCCCTCATCCCAAGGGAGGAAGCCCTCACACGTTTGCGGACAGAGCTTGGGACACGGCGTGAGCATATCCGCCAAGCCTTTGAGCAACGCGAGAAAAACGGGGTCGAAACAGCCCGTAACCTCGCTCTTTTGATGGACCATATTATCGAGACACTCGCCCGTTATGCAGGCCTCCCCGGCTCTGAAACGGAACAGCCTGCACATAGTGAAGCCTTCTGCCTTTGTGCGACAGGGGGATATGGGGCGGCCCTTATGGCACCTTTTAGCGATGTGGACCTCCTCTTTCTCACCCAGACGCCCCCTTCAGCCGATCTCATCAAATCTATTGAATATGTCCTCTATACGCTTTGGGACCTTGGCTTGCGCGTTGGCCATGCGACCCGCACCATAGAGAGCGCAATGGAGATGGCTAAAACCGACCAAACAGCCTGCACCACCCTCTTAGATATTCGTCCTCTTTATGGCCAAACCGCTTTGGCCCATACATTACGCAAACAGCATGATATTTACCTTAAAGGCCCCTCGCTTAAAAAATTCATCCGCGGGGCTATCGCTCAGCGAGAGGAGCGTCACCTCGCTTTTGGTGATACCCCATACCTTGTCGAACCCCATATTAAAGAAGGCAAAGGGGGATTGCGGGACCTACAAGTCCTAAACTGGATAGGCCATGCAGCTCTTGGCTATGATATACCAGAGCAATCCACCCGCCAACATGCACGCGGTCTTGCGCCTATCAGCACCTTATTAGGCTTACTCACAAAGCGTGAGGTCGCCCGTACCCGCATTTTATGGAACTTCTTTTGGACAGTCCGCCTTCACCTCCATTACATCACCGGCCGTAATGAAGAACGGCTAACGTTTGACGTCCAGCCCATTATTGGCGCGCGGATGCGTTATGGTAATCATGGCCATCAGCGTGGGGTGGATCGCTTTATGCGGCATCATTTCCTTATGGCACGCGCGGTGATGCGGCTATCGCATGTTTTCCAGCCGGCTCTTATTCTCTATCTGCGCCATCAAATCCAGCAAAGCCCCCCGCATATTGAGGCCGGGCCTGAGGCTTTTAAACGTATTGATGGCTATCTTAGCCTGCCGAACCCTCTCGCTTTGGTTAAAGAGCCGGTGACGGTTTTCCGTTTTCTTGATTGTGCCCGCCGCCATCAGCTCACCCTTCATCCAACAGCCCTACAGCAACTCATCCGCTTTGAACGCCATAGCGCGGCCCTACGCGAAAACGCAGAGGCTGCCTCCCTCTTTTTAAAGCTCCTGTGCGACCCATTAAAAGAGGCCCATGCCCCAGCAGACGCCCCTACTCATGAGGCAATAAAAGAGCGCACCTTCTGGCTGCCTTTGCTTAATGAGACGGGGATACTCTCACACTTCCTCCCCGGCTGGTCTCGCATTTTAGGGCGGACACAATTTGACGGCTATCACCTTTATAGTGTTGATGCCCACATCATTGAATCTATCCGTATTTTACGGCTAATTGAGCAAGGGCAAATGGCTGATGAGCTTCCTCTTGCTTATAAAATTGCCCGCACCATTACCCAAAGGACAATCCTTTATCTCGCAGCCTTATTGCACGATATTGGCAAAGGACGTGGGGGCGGACATTCCGAAATTGGCGCACAAATTGCTACACGCATTTGCCAACAACTTGGTCTCTCTGCTAGCGATAGCGATACAGTCTCATGGCTTGTGCTGCATCATTTACTCCTCTCCCGCACCGCCTTTAGCCGGGATATTGATGACCCACAAACCATCTTAGACCTAGCCGATATTATCCAGTCCCCCAAGCGGCTCCGGCTTTTATTGCTCCTCAGCATTATTGATATTCGCGCCGTTGGCCCACACGCATGGAATGCGTGGAAGGCGACTCTCCTTGGCCGCCTCTATAGCCGTATAGCTGATGTCTTAGAGGGTGGATTACAAGCCCAAGAAGATGATGAACGCGTAGAGCAAAATAAAATCTTTGTCCAAGAGGCATTGCAGGCAGAAGGCATGACCCCTGCTGATATTGCTCATTTCATCAAGTTAGGCCGCCCGGGCTATTGGCTCGGCTTTGATGGAGATAGCCAGCTCCGCCATGCACGGCTTGTTAGCCGCTATCGTGCCGAAGGGCGGGATGATGCCATCCTCTTAGATATCGCCCCCCTACCAGAGCGCGGCATTACAGAGCTAACTGTTTTTTGTAAGGATCAACCGGGGCTATTCTCCCGCATTACAGGGGCGTTAGCGTTATGTGGGGCTTCCATTGCCGATGCGCGCATCCATACGCTTAACGGCAATATGGTGCTCGATACATTCTGGTTCCAAGACCCCTATGGGGAAGCCTTTATAGAGGAAGAGCATCTGGACCGCTTGCGTGAGACGGTCATCCAAGCCATTCATGGTGAGATTGACCTCAGCGAGACGCTCAAGGCAGCGCAATTCCCGCTTACACGGCGGCTAGAGGCCCTGCATATCCCCTCGCAAGTACTTATTGATAATGAAGCCTCAGAAAGCTGTAGTATTGTGGAGGTCAATGGGCGGGACCGGCCTGCTCTTCTGCACAACATCACAGCCACGCTCAGCCGGATGAAGCTGCATATCTCCTCCGCCCATATTATGACCTATGGGCTACGCGCGGTGGATGTCTTTTACATCACTGATGCAACGGGCCATAAACTCACCTCCCCAGCGCAGGAAGAAGCCTTGGCGGCTGCGTTAATCAACACCCTCCATCAAACAGCAGAGCCACCAACCTAGCTTTACCCGCCCCTTAAAAAGGACCATGCCATTTTACTGCATGGTCCTTTTCCATAAGCTGGTCTTATAAATCCATCGTCAACGAGGCTTTAAAGGTCCGCGGTAGCCCCTCTGTCAGATAGCCACCATAAGAGGATGCCCAATAATGGCTATTGGTCAGGTTCTCTACACCAAAGCGTAATGTCATAGGCTGTTTACGCGTCATCAAGAACGTATATCGCCCGCCGAGGTCGTAAGTCGTCCAGTTGGCAATACGCTGTGTGTTCTGTGCATTCGCCCATTGATGGCCAGTATGAATCACGCGCCCCGTTAAGGTCAGCCCTTTAGCAAAAGGGATGTCATATTCTATATTCCCATTGATCGTATAACCGGGCACCCCGATGGCCCGTTGCCCTTCATAGGTTCCTTTCATCTGTTTGGCATCAATGAGGGCCGTTCCCCCATTAAAGCGCAGGCCCTTGATAATTTCCCCATTGATATTGAACTCAATCCCTTGGTTACGCTGCTCTCCATCCACGGTGAAAATACCTTGCCCTGTATTGCCATAAGGGCGGACATAGCTATTAGGCTGCGTTAAGCGGTAAAAAGCTAAAGACGCGCTAAACCGCCCAATATCGTACTTCCCGCCGAACTCATATTGCACTGTCCGCACTGGGGCAAAGAGCTGGCCCATATTAACAATATTCGCCCCTGTTGCCTGTGGGCCCGGCGCCAACCCTTCAACACGGTTAAAATAAAAGGAGGAATGTTTTGTCATATGGATGACAAGCCCTACCACAGGGGTGATGGCATCACGGTCATAATGGTCCGTCAAAACCTGCTTATAGCCGTAGGATTTTGTCATAATGTTCTGATAACGGAAGCCCCCTGTCAGCGCGATGCGGTCATGCCAGAAGGACACAGTATCGGAGAAGAACACGCTATAAAGCCGTGTCATCATATCTCTTTTAGGATGATGAACATTCCCCCCTGTTAAGGTCGTCGCTGGCAAAGGCGAATAAATCGGCGCATAGAGGTTGCTCGCACTCGACTTCCCAAAACCCCATGCGCGTGCAACCTCATTCCACAAGCTGGATGCCCCAAGATTAATCTCATGCTTTAATGGCCCGGTATTAACATGCACACGCGCCCCGCCACGCGTACTCTCATTCGTCTCCTGATACGGCACATAAAGGAAGCCATCTGTCCCCGCCCCTGTTTGGGCGTTCGTCACGGTGAGAGAGCTATAATTCCCTTCCTCTTTCCCTGTTAACCCGCCAAACGCTCCGTAAAGCGTGATGTGCTTGTTAAGGTCATGCTCTACATTCACCATCCCAAAGACATAATGCATGTCTTCATAACTCCAACGCTGGCCCCAATTATGAGACGGTGCCGTTGGTTTGGGGACAGAGGTTAAGGCAGATGATAACAAAACCCCACCGCGCCCCTGCTGGACGTTCTGATTCTGGTAGTTAATATCCATCGTAATGCGGGTTGTCTCTGCCTCATTATGCCAATCCGTATCCAACCCTAATGCCACGGAATGTCGCCGCTCCCCGTGGATGGAGGTCTGCCCGTCCATTCCAGCAGCATTAAAGCGAACACCAAATTGCTGACTTTCCCCAAACCGCCGGCTCATATCCACATTACCGCCGCCTTGGCCTGTCCCGGTATAATCGCCTGTCACGCGTAATAGCGGGTCTTTCCCGGCATGTTTGAATTGAAGATTGATATTCCCACCAATAGAGGTCCCACCGGGAGCCGCCCCATTGAGGAAGGCATTCGCCCCATTCATCACCTGCACAGAATCATAAAGCTGCGGTGAGACAAGCTGGCGCGGGGTAATGCCATAAAGCCCATTAATGGCAACATCATCCCCATAAATAGGCAGACCACGAATGATGAATACTTCCGAGAAATTGCCGTAGCCATAGGTTGTCCGTACGGAGGGGTCATTCTCCAAAACCTGACCTAATGTCTGTGATTGCTGATTCAAAATCATGCTGGAGGTATAGCTGCGGAGGTTAAAGGGGAGGTCTAACCCCTTTTTAGTCCCCAACACACCAGCTTGCCCCCCAAGCTGAACCTCCATCCGCTCACGCCGCCGCGCTTTAACGATGATCGTCTCTTGTGGAGGGTGTTGCTGTTTTAGGTTCGCTTTCGCCACTTTGGAAGAAGGGTGTTGTGCGTCACTCTTTCCTTTACCAACAGGAGCATAGTGAGATGATTCCGCAGCCCATAAAGGTGTGCTTGCCACGCTACTCCCAACCACCAATCCCCATAAACCAACAGTTTTATAAGACATACGAAATAGAGACACCATCTCTTCAATCATCCTAAATAAGGGAGCCAGGGAGTGCTGTTTATATGTAAATGAAAATTATTCGCAATGATTCTTTATCAGCACTCTCACCTTCCCCCTCCCTCTGTTGCCGACATTTAACAATCTTTCTCACCGCCATTTACAGCGTTTAGAAAGCCCATTAAAGATGCGAACAATTCTCATTCATATGTTGTCGCACCCCTATGTCCCCTAGGCTCCGCACCATTTTGCGCGTTATCCACCGTTGGGTTGGCTTTCCCTTTGGGGTCTTTTTATTCATCCTCTGTTTTACAGGGAGCCTTGCTTGCTTTGGGCCAGAAGTCCAAAACTGGATGCAGCCAGAGGCAGCCTTGCGCCCCTCTTCCCCTCCCATGAGCCAAACCGGCCTTATAGAGGCAAGCCATCAGCTTAAAGCCCAGCTTGATAAAGGCCAGTTCGCCTTTTTAAAACTGCCCTCACAACGAGACCCTGTTTTCCGCCTATGGCATTATGATGGCCATATTTTCCGCGGCCCTACGCTTGCTGCCGATACCGGCTTGCCTCTCCTCACATCGGATGTTGTCGGGGGCTCCTTTTTCACCACCCTCCATAGCAGCCTGTATCTTCCTACGCCGTGGGGACAATGTCTCACTGCCTTAGCTGGCTTGACCTTGATGATAGCCCTCATCAGCGGTTTATGGCTTCAACTCCGCCGCTTTCTCCCTGACTTGCTCCTTTTCCGCCCTCATGCGGCACGCCATCGCCAATGGTTGGACCTCCACCTCCTTGGGGGAACGCTCAGCATACCAATTCTTTTCATCGTGGGGGGCTCTGGCCTTGTGCTGCAATCCCAAAAACTCCTTCATTTTATCAATCCGCCCTCCCACGCAGCACGACCTGCAAACCGCCATCAGGCCCATAGTCAGACATCACCCCCTATCTCTGATGCACTCATCACCAAATTAGCCCAAAACGCACAACAGCAATGGGGTGATGAGGGCGATGGCTTCTTCATGCTTGCGGGCAAAGAGCTCGCCTTATATGCCCCTGATACACTACATTTCTGCCTTTACCGCCAAACCATAACAGCTTCACGCCCGCGCCTTCCCCCTCACAATTTATGCCCTACTCTACATAGCGTTTTCCTCGGGGTGCATAACCTGCGCTGGGCGGGGTTCGTCACACGTTGTCTTTATGGGCTCACTGGCCTTTTAGGGTGCTTAATTATCGGCTCCGGCATGAGGCTGTTCTTACAATCGGAGCAAAATCACCTCTGCCATCATCACGCCATCACTTACAGTCAGCATATTCAGCAACGGCTCTATCGCGCGGTGAGCATGGCGACAATATTCGGCTTACCCCTCGCCACCCTTGCTCTTTTCTGGAGTACACGGCTCCCTGCCCCCCTCCCCCCCATCTTATGGGAGGAAGGGCTTTTCTTCACCTTATGGGGCGTATCACTTCTTTACGCCTTGATAAGCCGCCATGCTGCCCGCCATTTATTGATGATGTTGATGCTCTTAGGCCTTGGCACAAGCGGGCTAGACCTTGCCACTCGTCCCTTCCATACAGGCCGCCCAGCCCTTTTTCTTAGCATTGATGCTCTTGCTGCCTGTCTGGGAGGGGCGTGCCTATTGGCCCTTCTTTACCATCCTCATTATGCCAAAAAACGCGCTATTTTGGGGTCAAAACGATGATAACCCTTCTGATACTCCTCCCCCTATGGGGATTCATTGGGCTCTGTTATCTCAACAGCCTGCCTCCCCATAGGCGGCAGAACCCATGCCATCTTCCACGCTCTACCCCATGGCAACGCTCCTGCTATATCGCAGGCCCTTTCATCGCCTTAGCCCTAAGCTATCGCCTTGCAGGGCTAGATGGCCTTTTTCTCTGGGGCTTTAGCGCGCCACTTATGGGTGTTTTCCTCGGCATTGCCTTGCCTTACCTTCCCCAAAAGCTCATGCGAAAATGAAACCTTAGCGGAACACTACTTGCAAAAATGACAGGAAGCCTCAAAATACCCGTTATGAAAGTCTGTTTCTCTCGCCTTCTGGCCTCAGCCTTAATCCTCCCTGCCACCCTCTTGGGCGTGAGTACTGCCGCACATGCGGACCGCCCTTGGCGGGATGTTCCCACGCCTGCGCAGGTGGTAAAGGAGTTCCCCCTCAGCCAACCGCTCGCCCCTGTGCTCACAGCCCTCCCCGCTGGGGCTCCCTTTACGTTAGACAAAACAGGCAAGCTCTACCGCTTAGACCCCGTTGATGGCCGCCTCACCACCCTCATGGATGAGCTTCCCCCCCTCAGTGCCGTCACCGCTACAGCACAAGGCTTATGGGCTGTAGCCCCAGCCCCTAAGCCAGAGCTCCTCAATCTCGCGCCTGATACTGGTGTTATTCTTAATCATATTAGCATTACAAAAGTTCTCACAACGGGTAGCCATATCGCAGCGATGCGTATTGCGCATGATACCGCCATTCTTGCTGATGATGGCGTCCCGGCCTTTATCATCATCGACCTAAAAACAGGCAAAATGCAACGGCTGTTAGAAGGCTCCCCTACCTTGAGCGGGCACGGCCCTCTTATGCGCCGGGGGCAGCCTGTTACCACCGCTAGCGGCCAAGCAGAGACAGGCGGGAATATCCGCTTCCTCGCTTTAGATCACAACCGCCAATGGCTTTTTTATCAGGCTCCAACAGGGCCGCTTTATCGCATTGGTACAAACCTACTCACCGACCCGAGCCTCGGCCCAGCTGAACGCATTGAGGGCATGGCGAATTGGCGGCGCACCCCTAGCCTTGGTGGCCTAACGATAGATAGCCACGATGTGCTTTATATGGCTGATATTGAGCATGGCGACCTCCTCGCCTTTGGGCCAGACCGAATCCCGCTGCGTCTCCTCCATGATGACCGGCTTTATGATGCCCAAGCCCTCACTGTTTTAAAGGATAAAACCAGCCCACAACGCCATTTGGCGGTCCTGCTTGGCCCAACAGCAGCAGATAGCCATTATCATCTTCTGGAAATTGCTCTGCCCTAATGGCATTTCAGTGTTATAGAGGTTCCATGCGTTATCGATCTACTCGCGGCACATTAGATGCCGCTGCTCCTGATTTTTCCGATATCCTTCTCAGCGGATTGGCCGATGATGGCGGGCTATATATGCCCGACCATTGGCCCCACATCCCGCGTGAGACCTTAACAAGCTGGCGTGCCCTCCCTTATGCTGACCTTGCTGCAGAGGTCATCGGCCTCTTTACCGAAGGCAGCATAGACCGCGATACACTCCGCACAATGGCGCGGGAGGTTTATGGCACCTTCGACCATGCCGCTGTTACCCCGTTAGTTGAGGTGGATGACGGGCTGTTCTCGCTAGAATTATTCCATGGCCCTACCCTCGCTTTTAAAGATATGGCCATGCAGATGCTTGGCCGCCTTTTTGAATATGTGTTGAAGCAACGCAACCACCATGTAACCATCGTTGGGGCTACTTCTGGCGATACAGGCTCTGCCGCGATTGAGGCCTTCCGCGGGCGAGAGCATATCTCCATCATCATCCTCCACCCCCATAATCGGACATCCGAGGTCCAGCGGCGGCAAATGACCACCGTGTTGGAGGATAACGTCCTCAACATCGCCATAGAGGGCGATTTTGATGATTGTCAGGATATGGTGAAAGCCATGTTTGCTGATGAGACCTTCCGTCAGGAATGTTCGCTCTCGGCTGTTAATTCCATCAACTGGGCACGGATTGCCGCACAAATCCCCTATTATGTACATGCAGCCCTCGCCCTTGGTGGGCCGGATAGGCCTGTCTCCTTTGCTGTGCCGACGGGTAATTTTGGCAATATTCTCGCCGCATGGGTCGCCAGCCAGATGGGCCTACCCATTGAGCATCTCTGCGTTGGCTCAAACCGTAATGACATTCTCACGCGCTTCCTCCTCAATAACGACATGACCAAGCGCAAGGTGGAGCCGAGCCTCTCACCCTCGATGGATATTCAAGTCTCCTCCAATTTCGAGCGTTTATTGTTTGAGATGCTAGGCCGGGATTCCAACCGCTGCCGCGCTATTATGACGGAGTTCCGCCAAACCGGGTGCATGGCGGTCCCCCATGATGCGTGGGAGCAAATTCGGGAGGTCTTTTCTGGCATGGCCTTGGATGATGAGCACACTGCCGAGACTATGCGCGCGCTTTATAAAAGCAGCCATTATCTAGCGGACCCTCACACGGCCATCGGCCTTGCTGCGGGTAAACGCTTCCGCGAGGCAGGCGTGCCGATGGTTACAGCTGCCACGGCGCATCCAGCAAAGTTCCCCGATGCGGTGAAAAAAGCAACGGGGATTCACCCAGCCCTTCCCCCTCATCTGGCCGACTTGTTCTCTCGTAAGGAGCGTTATGACGTCCTGCCAAACGATATAGACAAGGTCAAAGCGGCTGTGCGCGCTCATCGGGGTCGTTAAAGCGCGCATATCCCATTCTTTTACACGCATGGACCATCACGAAACTGCATGAACGAACAAATCAAACGTACAACTCTTGATAATGGCCTCAACATCGTCACAGAGCGGATGGAACGGGTCGAGACGGTCTCTTTTGGGGCCTATGTTGCCGCTGGCAGCCGTCATGAGGAGGCAGAGACAAACGGGGCGGCTCACTTCCTTGAGCATATGGCCTTTAAGGGCACACAACGCCGCTCTGCCATCCGCATTGCCGAGGAGATTGAGAATGTCGGCGGGTATATCAACGCCTATACGGCGCGCGAAAATACTGCTTATTACGTCAAGCTCCTTAAAAATGACCTCCCTTTAGGGGTGGATCTCATCGGCGATATTCTCACCCACAGCACCTTCCTCCCAGAGGAGGTAGAGCGTGAGCGGGGCGTTATTCTGCAAGAAATTGGCCAAGCCAATGATACGCCTGATGACATCGTTTTTGACCATTTTCAGGATTGTGCTTATCCCGACCAACCAATGGGCCGCCCCATCCTCGGGACGGAAAACGGCATCGCTACTATGAGCCGTGACACTTTAATGGCTTATATGCACCGCCATTATAGCACGCAAAATATGGTCATCGCCGCGGCAGGGAATCTCCATCATGATGAGGTGGTCGCATTAGTCCGCAAACATTTTGCCGACCTCCCCACACATACGCCCCCGCAAGCCGTTCCCGCCCATTATAAAGGGGGGATGAAGCAGACAGAACGCAAGCTAGACCAAGTGCATATCCTTATGGGCTTCCCCGCCCCTGGCTATCGGGAGCAAGGCTATTATAGCGCGATGGTCCTCTCCACCTTACTCGGTGGGGGCATGTCCTCCCGTTTGTTCCAAGAAATCCGGGAGCGGCGCGGTTTGGTTTATAGCGTCTATTCCTTCGCTAGCCCCTTTGCTGATAGCGGCTTGTTCGGCCTTTATGCTGGGACAGGGCCAGATAAAACCGATGAGCTCATCCCCGCCGCCCTTGCTGAGCTACGCAATCTGCAACATGGCATCAATGATGAGGAGCTCAATCGCGCCCGCACGCAGCTAAAAGCCTCTTTGCTCATGTCGCTGGAAAGTACAGGCAGCCGTTGCGCCCAAATTGCGCGGCAAATCCAGGTTCATGACCGCATCATCTCGACAGAGGAGATTGTCCGCAAGATTGACGCTGTGACAGAGGGCGATGTTCTCGCTATGGCACGCACCATCTTTGAAGGGGCACCAACCCTCACCACTATGGGGCCCGCACGCAACATTCCAACGCTGGATAGCCTCCATAACGCTTTGAAGGCGGCATGACAGACCTCCTCACTCCCCTTCACGATGCTCTCACACGTGCGCGCCATCACGGAGCGGACCATGCTGATGCCCTCATTATGCGGAGCCAGAACCGCTCTGCTATGATTCGGCAAGGCAAGGCGGAGGGCATCCGCCATGCAGAGGGGCTCTCCCTCAGCTTGCGTGTCTTTCATCAAGGGCGTGTTGCCAGTGTGTCAGGCAATGACCTCACCACACACGCACTCGACCAGCTAGCCGAACGCGCTTGTGCGATGGCTCAAGCCGTTCCGCCCTCCCCAGAGGATGGATTAGCCGAGCATCCGCTCATCCCGCTCCCACAAGAGGCCATCACAAAGCTAGACCTCTTTGACTCCACACCCACACCAGAGATAGACGCCCTCCTCGCCACAGCGAAGGAAATGGAAGGTACGGCCCTCGCCCATAAGGGCATCACAAATAGTAGCGGGGCCGCAGCGAGTGCCAGCACGCATGACATTGCCCTTGCCACAAGCGCAGGTTTTGCGGGGCAGTATCAACGCAGTGGGCATAGCCGAAGCATCAGCGTTGTGGCAGGCACAGGTCCGCATATGCAGCGTGATTATGCCTTCCATAACGCGGTGCATCAGGCCGATTTGCACAATCCGACTCACTTAGGGGATGAAGCAGCCCGTCATGCGTTGGCTCGTCTCAACCCTATCCGGCCTAAAACGGGCTTTTATCCCGTATTATTCGCCCCACGCGTCTCCTCCTCTCTCTTAGCGCATTTCGCCGCAGCTATTAATGGCGCGGCCATTGTACAAGAGGCCTCCTTTCTTAAAGATAAGCGCGGAGCGGCCCTTTTTCATAAGGGCATCACCTTAACTGATGACCCAACCCTCCCTCGCCTTGCGGGGTCTCGCCCCTTTGATGGTGAAGGGAGCGCGACTCTTCCATTAAATCTTGTTGAGAATGGCCAACTCAACCACTGGTTGCTAGATAGCCGCTGCGCGCGTAAGCTAGGCTTCCCTACAAGCAATGGGCGGGCTGTCCGCAGCGGAGGGAGTGTACGGCCGGGTCTTTCCACATTCTATCTCCATCCCGGAGACCATTCCCCCTCTGCGTTGCAATCTGATATTAAAGAAGGCGTGTTACTGACAGAACTTATGGGCAATGCCATCAATATGCTCACTGGGGATTATAGCCGTGGTGGCTCTGGCTTTATGATTCGCAATGGTGAGATTGCCGAGCCTGTCTCTGGCATTACCATTGCTGGCAATCTGCTTGAGATGTTTGCCCGCCTTATCCCGGCCAATGACCTCGACCTCATGGCTGGTTATCACGCCCCGACCATTCGTATCGACCATATGAGTCTTGCTGGAGACTAACCCGATTATGCGTATTCGTCTTATCCCTCTTGCCACAGCGGTGCTGTGCCTGCCGCTCTTTGCCCTCGCCCCTGCCGCTGAGGCCCGCGCTGGGATGGGCTCCTCCCTTGGCAGCCGTGGCTCCCGTACATGGAGCGCACCGCCCCGCACCAGCGTTACCCCTAGCTGGACACGGCCTATGGACCGTAGCATGACCCCACGCACCCCCTCTTACGGCACGGCAGAGCCTTCCATGGGCAGTGGCTTTAACCGTCCTGCTTTTGGTGGTGGGATGCGCCCTCCCTTTGCGGCACGTCATCCCTTCCTGACCAGCTTGGCCGGTGGCTTCTTAGGGGCTGGCCTTTTTGGAATGCTTAGCGGGCATGGCTTCTTTGGGGGCTTTAGTGGTGGCGGTTCCTTCTTTGGCTTTATCTTCCAAGCACTGCTCGTTGCGTTGCTGATAAACTTCATCATCAAATTATGGCGGCGATCCTCAAGCACGAATAATGGCCCTACAACGGGGTTTACGCCCGCTAATGGTGGGGCATCTCCCTTCCCCAACCAACCTCAGGCGACACCAGCACAAGATGTTACCTTAACACCAGAGGATTATCAGAGCTTCCAACAACTCTTGCTCAATGTCCAAGCGGCATGGAGCGCGCAGGACATGGCCTCCCTGCAACGTATGGCCACGCCGGAGATGGTGAGTTACTTCAATAACCAACTCTCCGAGCTTACAAGCCGTGGGGCGCGCAATATCGTCTCTCAGGTACGTTTCATCCGTGGGGACCTCGCCGAGGCATGGCGGGAAGGCAATATCACTTACGCTAGCGTTGCTCTGCAATATTCTGCTGTCGATGTCACGACCGATAGTATGGGCACAGTGCTTGATGGCAGCAAAACCGAGCCGCAAACTATTACAGAGCTTTGGACCTTCCTCCGGGCCGATGGACGCGGTAATTGGATTCTCTCTGCCATCCAACAAGCAGGGTAATCTTACACCTGCTGAGCATGGGTAAAAAAACCCCGCATCCTGCCTATGCTGGTGAGATGCGGGGTTTTTTATAAGCCCTTATGAAGGCACCTTACAGCCGGTAAAGAGCTGCCACAAAAAGGGAAAGAGCAAAGAAGGACAAGCCAACAACAATGCCAAAAAGGCGGCCTTGCCGACGGGGGGTCGTATTAAGATCGCTCATATCAGAAGAACCCTATCAATCAATAGACCACAAAATAGAAAAAAGAGATATGCCAGCGAGTAGCGAAAAGCGTAGCGAGCTGGTTTATCCTTTGTCAGGCTGTTACCCTTATCATCTTGCTTATCACAGAGAACGCGCAGCCCGTAATAGATAAAGCCGAGGTCTAACAGGCTGGTGCAAACTGTGTAGAACCAACCACATTGACCCACCACACTCGGCACGAGCGAGACAAGGGTTAAAATCACAGTATAAATGACAATCTGCCAGCGCGTATGGCGTGCACCTTTTACGACTGGCAACATGGGGATGCCCGCACTCTCATAATCCTTACACGCATAAAGGGAGAGAGACCAAAAATGCGGCGGCGTCCATAAAAAGACAATCGCGAACATCACTACAGGCAACACATCTAGCGAGCCCATGCTCGCAGCCCAGCCTATCATGGGGGGGAAAGCCCCCGCCGCCCCACCAATCACAATATTCTGCGGCGTGCTACGCTTAAGCCACATCGTATAAATCACGCCGTAAAAGAAGATGGAGAACGCCAAAATCCCCGCTGCGAGCAGGTTTGTCGCCAACCACAGCACCACAACCGACGCCACGGAGAGAATCACGGCATAAACCAGCGCGCTCGTCGGCTCTACACGCCCGCCTGGCACAGGGCGAACCTGCGTACGCTTCATAATCGCATCAATATCGCGGTCATACCACATATTGATGGCCCCAGCCGCCCCAGCCCCGATGCAAATACAAGCAATGATAACAAGACCAACGGGGATAGACGGCCATTTAGGGGCCACGGCCATGCCTGCAAGCCCCGTAAATACAACCAGCGAAATCACCCGCGGTTTGAGCAAGGCGATCCAATCTTGCAAGGCGGCATCACCATTTTGTCCCTCTACACGCAGCATAGCCATAAACCGCGTTAGTAGCGATGAGGATGGTGTGGATGATGCCTGCATGATGCGATTACCCTTTACACTCAAGCTCGGCTCTAATGTTGGCACGCGCCACTAACAGAGCGTACCAGAGCCGCCCTGCGACCAAGCCGAACATGACCAGACTCGCCGTCATCAAGATAACCGCGGGGAGGGCAAGCTGCGGCATGACCGAGCAGACCGCCCCTATAAATGTCACAAAAGCATGAAGGGAGCCAAAAAAGGCCAGCCCTTTATTATGCTGAGCCAACCCCGTAGAGCACCACGCATAAAATGCCGCGCCTAATGCCAATAAGCTGCCAAACATAACTAATTGATGGCTCGCCGCGCCTGAAAGCCCAAAGGGGAGTGACTGCACATCCCCCAACACCATCAAAATCCAGCCCGCTAAAAGCAACACCAAACCACCAGAGGCCCAGCTTGCCACAGGGCCGGATGGCAAACGTGCGCGCCACATATCAACTAGAAACGCTCCTAAAAGAGCCAAGCAGGGCATCGCGAGCCCCACCACAAGCCCGACCCTATACGCCGTGGAGGATAGCCCCCCAAATAGATGGTCTGCCCAGCATAAAACAGGCACAAGCCCCATCACCCCAAAAGCATAAGGGGCGCATCGTACGACCATGCCACGTTCCGCTTTGGCAGGGAGCAGGGCTGCAACAATAATCCCTAAAGAAGGAATGCTCAGCAAGCTCATCTCGACCCCACCATGCAGGACTGCCAGCAAAGCTGTTGCCCCACCACCCGCAAAGCCACTACGCACGAGGAAAGCCAAAAGAACCGGTGCTACGATGAGAACGGACAAAGCACTCCCCACAAAAGTCCAAATGAGGGGAGGAAACGCCCGAAAGGTGATAGAGCGCATCTCCAATATTGTGGCGAGAACATTGACGGCCAAAGCCAACATCCCCAAGGCCCAAAGGGCTAACCCCCCATAGGGCATAACAGGCAGCAAAAACACACCGACAGCTAAAAGCACAAACCCGGCGTGAGAGGCAGTGGGGAGGGCCATCCCCTCACCCTTTAACAGCTTGGGGAGAAACCATTGCGCCATGCCCCCCAACATCACAGGGCAGACGACATAAAGCGTCATCAACAACGCATGAGCCACCACAACACCAGCAGAGGGTTGCACATGGAGGAAAGGCAGCCCTAACATTCCCCCTAACATGCCCGCAAAAAATGCCAATAGGAAGAACGCCCCGCCCCCTTGATACGCTGGAACGGAGGATGTTTTATGAAATAAGGGCCTTGCAGTCACGTCTTTGATGCCAGTTTGTTCTTGTCTCAATCCAATCTAACCATCCTTAAACGGATGGAAGACCTTATTCTTTAGACGGCTCTGGCGGCAATGTCACGAGGGTAAACAACCCCGCTGGAGGAACAGGTGTAATCGTCGCACGCGCTAAATCCTCCGGGGGCAGGAGTGATTCAATCGCAAAATCAGGATGCCAACCTAGCGCACGCGAGGCCCGTGCCATCACACGCTCCACATGCAAACGAATCCCCCCCCGGGCTAGGAAGTGGTTGACAAAAAGGATATGCCCCCCCGGCTTTACCACCCGTTTTAGCTCAGCCAACAGGCGGTCAGGATGCGGCACCACAGAGGCCACAAACATCCCTACGGCGATGTCAAAACTATTATCAGCAAAGCTTGTTTGCTCTGCATCCATCACCAAAAGTTCATCAATATTACGCAGGCCATCGCGCTTTACGCGCTCTTTGGCTAAGGCCAGCATATCTTCTGAAAGATCGATTCCTGTAATGCGTTTTTCAGCCCGATAAGAGGGCAAAGCAAGCCCGGTACCAACACCAACCTCCAGCACGCGCTCTCCCGATAGGGCATTCACCGCGGCTACAGCCCGCCGCCGCCCAAAGGCAGAGACACCACCAAAGACTTTGTCATACATCCGTGCCCAACGGCGATACGCCTCACGCACACTATCTGCATCAAGAGAAGAACGAGGGTTAGGGGAAGACACCATGAAAAAAACGCAGCCTCAACAGTCTGCCCCCAATTAAAGCGGGGAGCATAATCGCTACTGACACCAGTCAGTTCGCCTCCTTCTTGCCTCTCATCACCCTTAGATGACAAGGTCACGGAGCAGTATAATGTAAAAAAAATTGCGTATCTGCCTTGCATCGCCTTGGTCTAAGAGGCAGGACTATGAGGATGAAGCATCTTAACCTCATTCTTGCTCTGCTCTGCCTGCTTACATGGGTAAGCCTGTATCTCGTTTATTATAAAGAGAAACTCATCCCCTGGGCGATTAACCGTTTTACGCGCGATAAAATGCCTAAAAGTATCGACATAAAGGACGGCTATTTCTCTGACGGTATAGCCGTCCCCTTCCGCGAAAATCTCCACCCCTCTAAAAAGCCCTCACAAGCAGAAGAAGGGGAAAACACAGAGCCATCGCCTCAACAGATGCAGAAGCATGGTGCGGAGGGTGATGCTCCACCTCCCCCGCACCAGTCATAGGGTATAAAGAGGTCAGGCTAGACGCCCCTCAATACACTCCCAAATTAACCCAGCACTATTAATGCCATCAAAGCGATCCAGCTCTTGCAGACCTGTTGGGGACGTGACGTTGATCTCTGTCAGCCAATCGCCAATCACATCAATGCCGGTGAAGATAAGCCCGTGCTCTTTAAGGTAAGGACCAATCGCTTTGCAGATCTCCTTATCCCGCGCTGTCAGGGCCACACGCTCGGCACGACCACCGACATGCATGTTAGAGCGCGCATCACCCTGGGCTGGCACGCGGTTGATCGCCCCAATCGGCTCCCCATCTACAAGGATGATGCGCTTATCGCCTAACCGCACAGCAGGTTCGTAACGCTGCACCATTAAAGGCTCACGCGAGCGAGAGAAGTGCATCTCCAAAAGGGATGAGAAGTTCTCATCATCCTCCTTCACCCGAAAGATGCCCACCCCACCATTGCCGTACAGAGGCTTGAGGATAATGTCCTTATGCGTCTGGCGGAAAGCGGCAATCGCCTCCTTATCCCATGTAACCAAGGTTGGCGGCATAAGCTGGGGAAAATGCGTGACCAGCAACTTCTCTGGCGCATTGCGCACCGAGATAGGGTCATTCACCACCAATGCCCGCCCCGGCCCTGTGCCATGAATATGCTCTAACATATGGGTCGCTGTGATATAGCCCATATCAAAAGGCGGGTCTTGCCGCATGAGAATGACATCAAAACTGCCGAGGTCTAATACCTCCTCTGGGCCAAAAGCCGCATGGTCCCCCTTTTTACGCTGGACACTCACCTTACATCCCCGCGCTTGGAGGCGGCTTGAGGTGCCCTTCCCCTCCAATAAAGACAATGTGGTGGGATGATAGACATAAAGCTCATGACCACGCCGTTGGGCTTCTAACATCAATGCGAAGGTGGAATCGCCATCAATATTAATCTCCTCCAACGGGTCCATCTGCACAGCCACACGGCATGAGGACGATGATAACGACACCATAACTTATTACTCCGCAAAGCAGGTCACAAAGGCGCAAGCCAGATGGCTCTCTTAGGCCGGACTTAAGCCGGATGAGGATAGGTGATAGATAGGACCTCTACCAATACAGGGCCAGAGGGGGTGTGCATAGTCACTTCATCATGCACAGCCGCCTTCATCAAGGCCCGTGCAGCAGGGGCTTGCAGGCTAATCTCCCCATGCTCCAACCGCGCTTCATCCACACCGAGGATGGTCACCGTATAATGGCGGTCCTCCTCATCAGCGTAACATACAGTAGCCCCAAAAAAGACACGCTGGCGATTGGTCTGCGCGGCGGGGTCCACAATCACGGCCTGATCCAGCCTTTTGGTTAGGAAGCGGATGCGCCGGTCAATCTCGCGGAGGCGGCGTTTACCATATTGATAATCCGCATTCTCGGAGCGATCCCCATTACTCGCCGCCCAAGAGACAATCTCCACAACCTGCGGGCGTTCCTTTTGGGTTAGCTCTTTAAGCTCCGCCCGCATCCGCGCAGCCCCTTGAGGGGAGAGATAACGATGCAGCGCAATCTTCTCACCAGCCATACAGCCTAGCCTTCTGCCGGGCGGCGTGGGGCCTCAACATGGAGATGCAGCATCCCCCCACAGCTTTGCCCCGGCGCAAGAACATGTACGCCCCGCCCTGCACTATCAGGCCGATTAAGCGCGTCCGTCATGCTCGTTACAGGCTCAATAGCCACATAGTCATCAGCGAGTTGGGAGAACACCACCAGATGAGAGAATATTCCATCCGCCTTTATCGTCACAGACGGAATTGTAGGGGATGGCTCCAAAAGCGCAGAACCGGTAAAGCCTGCAAAACCGTTATCCAACACGCGCCCTGCCAAAGCCTGCCCTTTGGAGAAATCCCACTCCCCCTCGCAGGCTTTTTGCGTCTCTGGCAGGCCTGTCTTATCCGTCAACCACACGGAGGCCGCGTTAAAGGTTAAACGGGCTGCCTCTGTTGCATGGAAGAAGGGATGAAAGCCAAACCCTACAGGCTGGTCACGCTCATCGCAATTCTTCATCACTAAAGAGATATGCAGCCCATCAGCGCGTAACTCATACGAGATGACAGCCCGATACGCGTAAGGCCATTCCCGCTTCGCCGCTTCATCCTCTGGTTTATGTTCGAAGGTCAAAATAGCGTGGCTCTCCGTCTTATGAGAGACCTGCCATTCATGCTCCCACCCATTACCGTGGATAGAATGAGGGCAGCCTTCCATATTCAAAGCAAGCTGATGCGCCTCCCCCCCAAAAGCGAATTGCCCCTTCGCAAGACGATTCACATAAGGCAGAAGCGGGTAAGCCCCCACCGCTATACCCTTTTGCCCGCGTAAAGCCTCATTAGCGACAGGGCGAAGAATATCATGCCCCCGCACCTGCCATTGCACCAAAGCGGCCCCGACATCAGGCAGGATAGTAAGGCTCTGCTCGTCTCTCTTTAGGGTTAACATGGCTAATCCTTCTTTCTGCGTTTGCTTGTCCGTTTGGTCGTCTTACGGGCTGGCCCTTGGGGGGCGGCTTTGGCGGGCATGGGGGGAGCTACCAAGCCAATATCACTTGCCTCCCGCCGGTGAATCTCATCACGAAAGGCCGCTGCTTGCTCGAAGTCAAGCTCTGCTGCGGCTTCTCGCATCTTTTTACGCAATTCATCAAGGGTAAGCTGTGGGTCTGCCTCGGCAGAAGGCTCCTTGCCCGCGATTTCTTCTTGAAAGAGCGTATCACTAATACGGCTTCGCACAGTTTGCGGGGTGATGCCGTGGGCCTCATTCCACGCCATTTGCTTCTCACGGCGGCGGGCGGTTTCCTCAATCGCATAACGTAGGCTATCGGTCTCCTTATCCGCATAAAGTAAGACACGGCCATTCACGTTACGAGCGGCACGGCCAATAGTCTGCACAAGCGAAGTACGCGAGCGCAAAAAGCCCTCTTTATCCGCATCAAGAATCGCCACAAGGGCACATTCGGGAATATCCAACCCCTCCCGCAGGAGGTTAATGCCCACCAGCACATCAAACGCGCCTAACCGCAAATCTCGAATAATCTCCATGCGCTCCAACGTATCAATATCGGAATGGAGATAGCGAACCTTTACGCCATGTTCAGAGAGATATTCTGTCAAATCCTCGGCCATGCGTTTTGTGAGGGTTGTGACCAGAACACGACCATTCTCGGCAATCGTGGCTTTGGCCTCATGCAACAAATCATCCACCTGCCCTTCTACCGGGCGGATGATGGTTATCGGGTCTGTTAAGCCTGTGGGGCGGATAATCTGCTCAGCAAAGGCCCCTTCTGTTTGTTCCATTTCCCACGGCCCTGGCGTGGCGGAAACGAAGATACTTTGCGGGCGGAACGCATCCCACTCCGAAAAAGATAAAGGCCGGTTATCCAAACATGATGGCAAACGAAAGCCGAAATCCGCCAGCGTTTCCTTCCGTGCGCGGTCGCCTCGCTCCATCCCACCAATTTGCGGCACGCCCACATGGCTCTCATCAACAATGAGCAACGCATCTTCGGGGAGATATTCAAAGAGGGTTGGTGGCGGGTCACCGGGCCTACGCCCAGAGAGATAGCGGGAGTAATTCTCGATCCCCTTACACACGCCTGTTGTCTCTAGCATTTCAAGGTCAAAATTGGTCCGTTGGAGGATGCGCTCCTCCTCCAGCGGTTTCCCCGCATTTTGGAAATACCGAATCCGCTCTTGCAACTCATCTTTGATGCTCACCATCGCTTGATTCAGCGTTGGCCGGGGCGTGACGTAATGAGAGCTGGCATAGAGGCTTACCTCCTCCAACTCTGCCGTTTTCTCCCCTGTTAACGGGTCGAACTCTGTAATACTCTCCACCTCATCACCAAAGAGCATTACACGCCAAGCACGATCCTCATTCTGGATGGGGAAAATATCCACCTGCTCCCCCCGCACACGGAAGGTTCCACGCTCAAAAGCGAGGTCATTGCGTTGATATTGCAGCTCCACCAAATGACGGATGAGGTCGTCACGGTCGATAATCTCCCCCGGCACGAGGCGAATCTTCATCCGCGCATATGATTCGGGCGATCCAATACCGTAAATACAAGAGACAGACGCTACGATGATGACATCATTGCGCTCCAACAATGCTTGTGTGGCGGCATGGCGCATCCGGTCGATGCGCTCATTACGCTGGCTATCTTTCTCAATGAACGTATCTGAGCGCGGAACGTAAGCTTCTGGCTGGTAATAATCATAGTAGGAGACGAAATATTCCACCGCATTATCGGGGAAAAACTGCTTCATCTCGCTATAAAGCTGGGCGGCCAAGGTCTTATTGGGGGCCATGATGAGCGTAGGGCGTTGGGCGGCCTCAATCACCTTCGCCATGGTGAAGGTCTTACCAGAGCCTGTCACGCCCATAAGCACTTGGTCCCGCTCTCCAGCGGCCAACCCTTCTACCAAACTTGCAATCGCTTGGGGTTGATCACCAGAAGGCTCATAGTCCGACTGCACAACAAGCCGCTTTAGCTTTGGCTTTGCCGGTTGGCGTTCAGGGAAAAAATCCGTCTGACGCGGGGCGATAGGTTTTTTCTTCTTACGAGAGGATGAGACTACCATGCCCCCTAAAATGGGACTATCTTTCTGCTATCACAAGATGCTAATGACGGAATAAATGGCTCGCCCTCCTCGGGCTGCTCCATCCCTATAAAACTAGTAGCTCTTGAGAGATTATTTACCGCGAGCCCGCTTCTTCAAACGTCACATCTCTAAAAAGGTTGGACCCTTATGGATATTGAACAAATTACGCGGAGCTACACGCAGTTTCGCAACACAGCGCAAGAGGCTTTTCAACTCATTGACCGGTTAACCGGCCAAATGCAGGAAGCCTCCCAAAATGGCGATGCGCAAGCTGGTGAATGGGCCGAGAGCCTCCAGAAAATTTCCTCCATCTTCCAAAATGGTCAAGGCCATGCGGGCGACCTTGTGGGGCAGCTTGCTGGGCTTGTTAGCCATCTTGGTGAAAAGACAGACGGGGCAAGCTCTGGGGAGCAAGGCGGCGATGTCGCAAACTTCGGCAAGTCTCTTCAGCAAGATGTTATCCAAGAGATTGGTGGCGCATTGCTAAAGAGGTTCCTCCGGTAAGGACCGGCCATAATCTGCATTATGATGAGGCCCAACACGTATTAAGCGCGTTGGGCCTTATTTTTACTGAGCGGGACTAACCTGCGCTTTCTCCAAGGCCTCTTTTTGGCGGGCTGTGAGGGCTTCCACCGTGAAGCCCTGCGTAAGCTCCATAAAGAGCCGGTGCCAATTCACCTTCGCCCCCAACCGTAAGAAGGCACTGCCTAACCCAATGGCAGAGCGGTCTAACATCACGAACTCACGCGGTAAGGTGATGCCGCCCGTCCGTTTTAACCCCTCATAAACACGCTCTAACACTTTACGGGCCTCTTGGGGGTTATTGCTCTCCCCTACATCACAAACATGGTCCGTCATCAAAGGGCGGTAGAAAAAGCGTGCCCATTCATTCAACACCGCTGCACGCTCGCGGGAAATATCCTTAAAGCCCCAAGCATAATAAGCCTCATAAGCGCGCTCCTCATCCCCATCCCGCAGAGCATGAAAAAGCGCAAGGACACCCTCTACAAAACGAGGCGAGAAAATCCGCACCGCGCCGAAATCCAACAGATTCAACCCGCCATTTTTTCGCACGGTAAAATTACCCATATGCGGGTCACCATGAATCACCCCATAGCGATAAAAGGGCGTGTACCATGCTTTAAACAACGCTACCGCAATCGCATTGCGCTCCTCTTGGGAGCGTTGCTCAGCCAAAACGGACTTCATGGAGCGACCCGGCACCCAATCCATCGTCAAAAGTCGCCCTGTTGTTAGCTCTGCCACAGGATGAGGGACGGTAACCTCTGGCACATCGGCCAACATATGCTGGTAAAGCCGCACATGGCTGGCCTCACGAATATAATCCAACTCCTCGCGCATCCGCTCCGCAAGCTCGGTATAGACCTCATCTTGCCTAATGGCATTACCCACAAGACTAAAGACCCCTAAACCGCGTTTAAGCTGCTTTAAATCCTGCTCCATCGCGCCGGCCATACCGGGATATTGCAGTTTGCATGCAACCTCGCGCCCATCGGCCAAAGCCGCGCGATGCACCTGCCCTAATGATGCCGCTGCAACAGCCTCATGGCTAAAAGAGCGGAAATGCCCCTCCCAGCCCGGCCCTAGCTCGGCCTTCATCCGCCGTTGCACGAAGCTCCACCCCATAGGCGGCGCATTGGATTGGAGATGTGCTAACTCCTCCGCATATTCATCCGGCAAAGCCCCGGGGATGGTGGAGAGAAGCTGCGCGGCTTTCATCATCGGCCCTTTTAATGAGCCTAAAACAGCGCGTAACTCCTCCGCATGGCTCGTTTTATTGCTGCGCAGCCCCAGCTTATGGCCTGCCATGCGCACTGCAACACCGCCCACCATACCAGATGCCTGAAACATACGCTGCATGTTATCGACAAAGCCGGTCTTATCGATGTCACGTTCACGCGCCATGCTCATCATCCTTCTTTACTCTGCCCATGAGGGCGGGGAATGACCTTTTAGGAATGAGGCGTGGCCTCAAGCTGGTCAATAAGGCCAGAAATCACATCCAACCCACGCGTCCAGAAGGATGGCTCACCCGCATTCAACCCAAAAGGAGCGAGCAGCTCTTGGTGACGCAACGTCCCCCCAGCGGCCAACATCTCCTTATACTTACCGGCAAAACCTGCGGGACTATCCTGGTACACACCATAAAGGGCATTCACCAAACAATCACCAAACGCATAAGCATAGACATAAAAAGGCGAATGAATGAAATGTGGGATATATGACCAATAAAGGTCATAATCCGGGGTGAAATGGAAGGCCGGCCCTAAGCTGCGCGTTTGCACATCACGCCAGATTTCCCCTAAACGCTCGGCAGGGATTTCCCCTTTGCGGCGTTCATCATGGACCTGTACCTCAAAGAGGTAAAAGGCAATTTGCCGCACCACAGTATTGAGCATATCCTCCACTTTGGACGCGAGGAGATGATGGCGGCATTTAGCGTCACTCTCCCCATCCAATAGGGATTGGAAAGTCAACATCTCCCCAAAAACTGAGGCTGTCTCTGCCAACGTTAAAGGCGTGTTGGAGCGTAAATAGCCCTGCTTCTGCCCTGCTAACATCTGATGAATCCCATGACCCATCTCATGGGCTAAGGTCATCACATCGCGCGGGCGGCCATGATAATTCATCAATAAATAAGGATGGACAGACGGCACAACAGGATGCGCAAACGCCCCGGAGGACTTACCCGGCACTGCTGCCGCATCAATCCATGGATTGCTCAAAAAACTATGAGCATGACGGCCCATCTCCTCATCAAAATCCTGATAAGCGCGATGAACAATAGCCTTGCCCTCATCCCAGCTTAGTCGTTTATCCTGAACATCTGGCAGAGGGGCATTACGGTCCCAATGCTCCAGCTGCTCTAACCCCAGCCAACGGGCCTTCATGCTGTAATAGCGGTGCGATAAACGCGGGAAAGCCGCCTGCACAGCATCCACCAGCGCATCAACAACCTCATCCTCCACCATATTGGCCCGGTTACGGCTGCTCACAGGGCGCGGATAACCGCGCATGGCATCAGTTGTGGCTTTATCCTTTGCTAAGGTATTGGTAATGCCAACAAGCAGCTTATTCTCCGCTGCTAATGTCGCACTAATGGCCTTTGCCGCGGCCTCCCGCCGCTCACGCTGACTATCGGTAAGGTAATTGAACACATCACCAAGGGGCTGGTCTTTCCCCTCAAAATGGACCATCAGCCCGGCCATGGTCTCATCAAAAAGACGCACCCACGCATTACGACCAGACACGGCCATATCCATCAATACACGCTCTACCTCATCAGAGAGCTGATAAGGCCGAAAGACGCGTAAATCCCGCAGATAAGATTGCCATGAGGCGAGGTCTTTATTCTCCTGAAAGCCAGCCTCTAAAACAGCATCATCAAGCCGGTTTAGCTCCAAGGGGAAAAAGAGCAGATGAGCCGAAAGAGCCGTTAGACGCTCACGCACGCTCTGGGCAAACCGCCCTACGCTGGCCTCTGTCGTATGGGCCGCAAAGAGAAGCTGAGCATAAGAGCCAATCTTCCCGAGCCCCTCCTCTATCACCTCATACCCTTGCAGGGCATGGGCCAGCTCCGCAGCGGAGGCTTTGCCAAGTTTACCCTTCCAGCGGGTCTCAAAGCTCTGAGCCTCCGCTGTTAAGCGGATGAAGTCCGACTCAAGGGCTGGGTCCTCTGGTGAGATATAGAGGTCTGACAAATCCCAGCGTGGGGCCGCAACCGGGCCAGAGGCTGAGACAGACGAAGGCGAGGTGAGAAAAGATGTCATCATGCTGTCAGACTACCGCAAGCAAGCAGCCTCTGAAAACACCCTTTATCACTCTCCCAACCTCATTAGGCTAAATTAGGCCGAAAGATTTTTTAAATCCGCCTCCTCATAGCCAATGATGCGGGCATAATCCTTCGGCACGACATGCCAAAAATGCGGCATCATCTCATCCCAATGGTGCAGTAAGTCCGCTGCATAGGCACTGCCTGTCTCACGCTCGTGCCGCTCTACAAGGGTGCGTAGCTCGTCCTTCCAGCGTTGTGCTGTCACGGGCTGGCACATCACCGTGTCGTGATTCACCCGTTTGAGGAAGTCCCCTTCCCGGTCCAGCACATAAGCTGTTCCACCGGTAAAGCCTGCCCCAAAATTATCGCCCGCTTTACCCAGCACAACGACTGTCCCGCCGGTCATATATTCACAACCATTAGAGCCACAGCCCTCCACCACGGCAATAGCACCGGAGTTACGCACAGCAAATCGCTCCCCCGCTTGCCCAGCGGCAAATAATGCCCCCGCCGTGGCCCCATACAGCACCGTATTACCGATGATGGCGTTCTTCTCTGTCGCACAAGGTGTGGCTTTGCTAGGCCGCAGCACTAAGGTCGCCCCAGAGAGGCCTTTGCCGACATAATCATTCGCATCCCCCTCTACCTCGATGCGTAGCCCTTGCACGGCAAAAGCCCCTAGCGATTGCCCCGCAGAGCCGCGCAACGACAATGTGAGGTGCCCTTCTGGCAGACTTGCCATCCCAAAGCGGCGGGTGATGAGGGAGGAAAGACGCGTCCCCACCGCGCGATGTGTATTGCGGACAATATAATGAAGATGCAATTTCTCGCGCCGCTCAAAGAGCGGTTGAGCATCAGCAATAATCTGCGCATCAAGCGTATCAGGCACTTCATTACGGCCCTCTAGGGTGCAATGGCGGGCAAAACCACCCGTATCGGCCTGTACGAGCAGCGCGTTTAAGTCCAAATCATCCAAATAATCCGAGCCACGATAGACCTGATGCAGCAAATCTGTCCGCCCGATAATCTCATCAAGGGAGCGGAAGCCTAAACGTGCAAGGATATTACGAACATCCTCGGCAATGAGGGTAAAGAGGTTAATCACCTTCTCTGGTGTGCCCTCAAACTTCTTACGCAGCTCCTCATCCTGCACGCATACCCCAACAGGGCAGGTGTTGGTATGGCATTGCCGCACCATGATACAGCCCATCGCTACCAGAGCCGCCGTACCGATGCCGAACTCCTCCGCCCCTAACATCGCGGCCATGACGACATCACGCCCGGTTTTAATCCCGCCATCCACACGCAACTTCAACCGATGACGCAAGCGATTAAGCATCAACACCTGATGCGTCTCACTCAACCCCATCTCCCATGGTAAGCCTGCATAATAGATGGAGGATTGGGCACTCGCCCCTGTCCCGCCTGAATGACCAGAAATCAAAATCGCATCCGCTTTGGCTTTCGCCACACCAGCAGCAATCGTGCCGATGCCTGTCCGTGCCACAAGCTTGACCGTCACGCTGGCCTCTGGATTGATTTGTTTGAGGTCATAAATCAGCTGGGCGAGGTCCTCGATGGAGTAAATATCATGATGCGGGGGTGGAGAAATCAACGTCACACCCGGTGTTGCATGGCGCAAGCGTGCAATCAGCTCCGTCACTTTAAAGCCCGGAAGCTGACCCCCTTCCCCCGGTTTTGCCCCTTGAGCAACCTTAATCTCCAGCTCGCGGCAATTATTGAGATATTCTGCCGTAACACCAAAACGCCCCGAGGCAACCTGCTTAATCGCAGAGGACGCATTATCCCCATTTGGCCGCGGCATCGCCCGCGCCGGGTCCTCCCCCCCCTCGCCGGAATCAGACTTCGCACCGATGCGATTCATGGCGATGGCTAAGGTCTCGTGCGCTTCAGGGCTTAAAGCCCCGAGGGAAATACCCGGTGCCACCAAGCGGCGGCGAATTTGAGTGATGCCTTCAACATCATCAACATCAATAGGCCGCGCGGTGGAGCGGAAATCCAACAAGTCACGCAGAGCAACAGGCTCTTGGGCTTCCAACGTCTCAACATAACGGCGAAAGAGCTTGTAACTATTGGCCTGCACTGCCGTTTGCAGCATATGCACAGCACTCGCCGAGAAGGAATGAGCCTCCCCACCGGGGCGAATTTTATACCGTCCCCCAATGGGCAGGGGCGAAATATTCGCCGCTTGCCATGCGCGTTTATGCGCCTTGATGACATTACGCGCGATGCCCGGCAGCCCAATGCCCGAAATACGCGAGGCCATACCGGGGAAGAACTCCGCCACCAAAGCACGCGACAGGCCAATTGCCTCGAAATTATAGCCCCCACGATAAGCCGAGACGACCGAAATCCCCGCTTTGGACATAATCTTCAAAAGGCCTTTATCCACGGCCTTACGGTATTGCTCCATCGCTTGGCGAAGGGTCATTTTGCCAAACAGGCCCCGGCGGAGACGCTCTGCAATGCTTTGCTGAGCCAACCACGGATTCACAGTCGAGGCCCCAACACCGACCATCACCGCTAGACTATGAACATCCAACACATCTGAGGCTCGTACATTCACGGAGGTGAAGGTCCGCAAACTATGCGTGATGAGATGCACATGCACCGCCGCTACAGCCAGCACCATCGGCACGGCGGCACGCTCTGCCGTACTATGCTCATCTGTGAGGAAGAGATGCGCACAACCGCCGCGCACGGCCTCCTCAGCCTGTTGGCATAGATGGGTCAAAGCCGCGCGCATGCCCTCCTCCCCATCTGCTACGGGGAAGGTGCAATCAATCGTTGCCCCCTGCGAACCGCACATCTCCTGAAGGCGATGGAACTCCCCATTGGTTAAAATCGGGCTAGAGAGTTGAAGAAGCCGGCATTGGCTTGCTTCCTCCGCAAGGATATTGCCCAGATTCCCCAAGCGGGTCACAAGGCTCATAGCCCGCGTCTCTCGCAAACTATCAATCGGGGGGTTAGTAACTTGGCTAAAGCCTTGGCGGAAATAATGCGATAGGCCCCGATAATAGCGCGAGAGCACCTGCAAGGGCGTATCATCGCCCATAGAGGCCAAGGCCTCGCTCCCATTTTCCACCATCGGGTGAAGTGTGGCTTCCATATCCTCATAAGTGAGGTTGACCGCTAATTGACGGCGGCGGAGTGTTTCAGGGTCGATGCCCTCAGGCTCACTCACCTGTGCCATTATAGGGGCAAGGTCTTGGATGCCCTCTTTAATCCAGCCCTCATAATCCTGCCGTGTGATGAGCTGCTCTTGCACATCATCAGGTGTGTAAAAACGCCCTTCATCCAAATCGAGCGCGAGGGTTTGGCCCGGCCCTAGCCGCCCCCGTTGTGCGATGGCCTCATCAGGCACGCGGACCATCCCCGTCTCAGAGCCAACAATCAGCAACCCATCCTTTGTGAGGCTGTAGCGCAAGGGCCTAAGACCTGCCCGATCCAACCCCGCAATCACCCAACGGCCATCTGTACCACATAAGGCCGCAGGGCCGTCCCATGGCTCAATAACGGCATTGCAATAGCGGTAAAACGCCTTCGCCCGGCTAGAGAGGGACGAGTTCGCCCCCGCAGCAGCGGGGATAAGTAACGCTTTAGCAAAAGGCGCATGACGCCCCGCAAATGTCAGCAGCTCGAACACATTATCCAACGCCGCAGTGTCGGAACCTGCAACCTGCACAACCGGTTTTAGGGCGTCCATATAAGCATCAAGCTTAGGGCTGCTCAGGCGCGTCTCATGCGCGCGCATCCAATTCACATTGCCCGAAAGCGTATTGATTTCCCCATTATGAGCAATCTTGCGGAAGGGCTGCGCGAGCTTCCATGTTGGGAAGGTATTGGTGGAGTAACGCTGATGGTAAATCGCAAAGCGAGAGATGAAACGCTCATCAAGCAAATCAGGGTAAAAATCCGTCAGATTTTCCGCAAGGAACATGCCCTTATAAATCAAAGAACGGCATGAGAGAGAGCAGATATATAAATCCACATGCGCCTGTGTGGCCACCTTCTCAATACGCCGGCGGATGATATAAAGGTCACGCTCGAGCGTCTCCTCATCACGCCCCAGCGCGTTACGAATCATAATCTGCTCAATCTCGGGGCGGGTTTCATTCGCTTTTTCGCCAATGCAGGCTGTATTAATCGGCACTTGCCGCCAGCCATAAATCCCGTACCCAAATTTAAGGATTTCTGTCTCAATAATCTGCCGGCACCGCTCCTGCGCGGCAAGGTCTGTACGAGGCAGAAAGACCATCCCGACAGAAATACGGCCCTGAATCCGTAAATCCCCCGCATTATGAATGGCATCTTCAAAGAAGTTCTGCGGGATTTCGACATGAATCCCCGCCCCATCCCCGGTTTTGCCATCGGCATCTACTGCACCGCGATGCCAAATATTACCTAACGCCTCGATACCCGCTTTCACCACGGCACGGCTGGGTTTGCCATCCATCGCTGCGACCAGCCCAACACCGCAAGCATCATGCTCTTGGCGAGGGTCGTACAACCCCTCCAACCGTTGGAGATTCGCCTGATAAGAAGCCACAAAACCCTGCGCTGTCTCGGCTGAAGAGGATGCGCTTTTAGAATGTTTGTAAGAGGCTGACATTAGGCACACTCCCCAACGGATGGTTCTTCACTCACAGAGCAGGCAGAAAGATGCTTCATGATGGCGTCTGCCGCCCCTCGCCCATCACGAATAGCCCACACAACCAAGCTCGCCCCGCGCACAATATCCCCCCCAGCAAACACACCGGGTAGGCTCGTCTCATAGCCACGCTCCCCCACAGCTAATGTCCCCCACGATGTCACCGCTAAGTCTGGCTCTGCCCATAAGGTGGGGAGAGGCTCTGCCTCAAACCCCAAAGCGCAAATCACCATATCGGCTTTAAGGTCTCTCACCTGCTCGGTCGGCTCGACGGCTCGACGGCCTGTCTCATCAGCCGCGCCAAGGCGCATCTCACGCAGCCGCACAGCTTCCACATGCCCATCGCCTAAGAAGGCCTCTGGAGTGAGCATCCATTCAAACCGCGCGCCTTCTTCCTCGGCATTGAGCACTTCTTGGCGAGAGCCGGGCATATTGTCACGATCCCGCCGATACGCGCAGACCACATCCGCCGCCCCTTGCCGAATAGCGGTGCGCATACAATCCATTGCCGTATCACCACCACCTAACACAACAACGCGCTTCCCCCGCGCTGTAAGGCTCTCTGTTGTGGCTTCATCACTTTGGGAGGCTTTAAGATAAGGCAGGGCCTCCATCACATTGGCTAAACCCACACCGGGGGCTTTGACCTGCCGCGCCCGATACACACCTGTCGCTAGAAACACAGCATCATGCTGCTGGCGTAAGGTCTCTAACGCAATCGCCCCTTCACCATGCCCAATCGCTTGGCCTAGATGAAAGATAATGCCTTGTGCCTCCAGCAACTTCCAGCGGCGTTCCACCACTCTTTTATCTAGCTTAAAACCGGGGATGCCGTACATGAGCAACCCGCCGGGCTTCTCCTGCCGCTCATAAACATGCACCTCATACCCCGCCGCGCGCAGCCGCTCGGCACAGGCTAAACCTGCCGGGCCAGAGCCAACAATCCCGATACTCTGCCCTATCTCATGGCGCGGTGTGCGTGGTTGCACCCAGCCTTCCTCAAAAGCGGTCTCGGTAATGTACCGCTCTACTGCCCCGATGGTCACGCTCTTAAAGCCGGGTTGGATGACGCAATTCCCCTCACAAAGGCGATCTTGGGGACAAATACGCCCGCAAATCTCAGGGAAGCTATTGGTTTGGGAGGACAGCGCATAAGCCTCCTGTAACCGTCCCTCTGTCGCTAAGCGCAACCATTCGGGGATGATATTGCCTAACGGGCAATGCACCGTGCAATAAGGGATACCGCATTGCGAACAACGAGAGGCTTGCTCCCGTGCAGCGTCCGAGCGGAAACCTTCATAAATCTCCCTAAAATCCCGGCGTCTCTCCGCAGCAGAGCGTTTTGTGGGGCGTTTTTGAGACCATTTTACAAATTGCAACATCTGCTCAGCCATTTTACGCCCCATCCCTCGCTATATAATCTAAGCTCTTTTCATAAACAGATGCGAAATAGAAAAATAGACAGCATTGCTGACTAATTTTATCTTCCTATTCTTACTAAGAATGATTCTTAACTTATTTCTCTTTATAAAATAGTTCCGAATCGGACCTTTTCTCTCTGCCTTGTTTAGCATCTTGCAAAAAAGACCAGTTCCTCTTAGAACCCTCCTCAAGCCCAGATGGCGGAATTGGTAGACGCGCAGGCTTCAGGTGCCTGTGTCCGCAAGGACGTGGAAGTTCGAGTCTTCTTCTGGGCACCAAGGCTTTCTCCCCGCTCATGTGGGGGGATGTGTTCTCCCCTTAGACAATCCGGTGGTTTTATGAGTACTCCGCACAACGCCATTCATCTTCATGAGGGCGACCTCCCGGACGGATTGGACCTAGGGAAAATTGTCGCGATTGATACCGAGACAATGGGCCTTAACCCTCACCGCGATAGGCTATGTCTTGTTCAACTCTCAAGCGGGGATGGGCAGGCACATCTTGTCCAATTCATCCCGGAACATCTTGGCGGGCGCGGCTATCATCATTGCCCGAATCTCAAAGCCTTATTGCAAGATGCCTCTGTCACCAAGCTGATGCATTTTGCCCGCTTTGATGTCGCTGTATTGCAGCATTATTTGGGCATCACGCTTAACGCAATCATCTGCACAAAAATCGCCGCACGGCTTGTTTATACATTCACCGATAAGCATGGCCTTGCCTATCTCAGCCGGGAGCTTCTCGGTATTGAGATGTCCAAACAGCAACAAAGCTCCGATTGGGGGAGCCCGCATTTAACAGAGGAGCAGCTCCGCTATGCAGCCTCTGATGTGTTGTACCTCCATGCCCTTTGGGAGAAGCTAGAAGCTATGCTCATCCGCGAAGGGCGGCGTGAGCTTGCTCAGGACTGTTATGAGTTTCTGCCCACCCGTGCAAAGCTAGACCTTCTCGGCTATGATGTGTCGGATATTTTTGCTCACCGCGCTTGATACGACTGCTTCATGACCTCTCCCTCCCTCGCAACAGCCTACCACGCCTTATTGATGGAGCGTCAGGGGCTTGAGCAGCTTGAAGCCGCTTTGCAAGGGCCTATGCAGGTAGGGTTTGAGGCGGCTTTAGAGGCTATCCTCACTATGAAAGGCCGCCTCGTCCTCACAGGGATGGGGAAGTCTGGCCATATTGGGCGTAAAATCAACGCGACCTTAGCCTCCACGGGAACCCCCTCGCTCTTTCTCCATGCTGCTGAGGCAGCACATGGGGACCTCGGCATGGTCGAGCGTGGCGATGTCATCCTCTATCTTTCCAACTCCGGCGAGACGGATGAATTAGCCCCGATTCTCCTCCATGCGACGCGATTGGGGTTGGTGCAAATTGCCCTCACCAGCAATCCCGACTCTACCCTTGCTCGTGCTGTGCAGATTCCGCTTATCCTCCCACAAGTGCCCGAGGCCTGCCCAATGGGCCTAGCCCCTACGACCTCTTGCCTGCTGCAACTCGCTCTGGGTGATGCTCTAGCGATTGCCCTTTTAGGCCGCCGGGGGTTTAATCAAGACGATTTCCACCAACTGCACCCTGCTGGCACATTAGGCGCACGCTTACGCCCTGTAAGTGACTTTATGCATAGCGGCGATGAGATGCCTCTCGGGCAAGAGACCATGCCGCTGCGTTCTATCATTTTAGAAATGACGCGCAAACGCTTTGGTTGTATCGGCATTTTAGATGAAGCTGGCCGCCTGAGTGGCTTTATCAGCGATGGTGACCTCCGCCCCGCTTTGGAGCGCGACCTTGATGCAACCTATGCAGCCGATATTATGAATCGCAGCCCGCTCACCACAACAGCACATGCTCGCGCACAGGAGGTGCAACATCTTATGAGCCACCGTCCCACCCCTGTGAGCAGCTTGTTCGTCTTGGATGAAGAACGCCGGCCTCTTGGTATCCTCCATATCCATGACCTTTTACGGGCAGGTCTCTCATGAAGGCTCCCCCTCCTAATCGAGATGATTTTGACCCAGACCGCGCAGCAAAAACGCAGCAACTAGCCCAATTACGGCAAGAGGCCCTCGCGCGCCGGCGCACACCGCCCTCTGCCGCCGCAATGGCCCGCCGCCGCTTATTGTTTAAACGGGCGAAATGGGGATTGCCAACTTTTGCATTCCTTATGCTGCTCTGCATTGCCATTTGGCCGGAGATCAATCATCTCATCCACCAAAATAAAGCTATCTTAGAGATGATGCGCCATACCCATACTGATAGCGGTATGATGGAACATGCTATTTATCACGATATTGATTCGCATGAACGGCCCTACACGCTCACCGCGCGCATCGCCCAGCAAAGCGAGCATAACCGCATTGATATGACCGACCCCGTGGCCGATATTATGCTCCATAACGGGCAATGGATTCATGTGAGGGCTGATATAGGGATGTACCTCCAGCATGAACAAACATTGACCCTAACCGGCCATGTTGTCCTTTATCGCAGTGATGGCTTATTGCTGAATAGCCCTACGGCTGATATCGACCTGCCACAACAAATTGTCGCCACGCATGATTGGGTCCATGCAGAAGGGCCTTTTGGCACACAGGACGCTGAAGGGGCTTTTATGGACCAACAAACAAATACGATTCAGTTCATCGGGGCAGGAAAGACGAATCATTTTGCTGATTTATCGCCCACCCCCTCTTCTCCCAAACCCGTAAAAAGCCCATAAGGAGGGCATGATGCGTTTTTCTGTCCTCTCTCGCTCTTATACTCCTCTGGCAGTGGCCGGGTTAACACTCGCCACCTCCCTTCTTGCAGCCCCTTGCTCTGCTCATGCGGCTGATACTGTCATGCCCGACCAATCACACGGGCAAGTTGTGCATCTCTTTTGGAAGAAGGAGGAGATTTACGACCATAACCGCCAGACCGTTACCCTCACAGGTGGAGCGCGTGCCCAGCGTGGTGATATGACTGTGGATGCAGATACGCTGGTTGGTTATCTCCGCCCCAAACCCCAAAGCGCACAAACTACAGAGAGCGATACGGGGAATATGGAGCTTTACCGCGTAGAGGCCTTTGGGCATGTCCATATCTATAACCTTGTGGACCAAGGATGGGGGGATCACGGGCTTTATGATGTCGATAAAGGCGTCATGCTGATGACTGGCAAAGCCATGAAGTTCACAAGCCCACGCCATCTCCTCACCGCACGCGACCTTGTGGAATATTACCCCCATACGCGCGTCTCCATCGGCTGGGGAGATGCTACTGTCAATACGAGTGACGGCAAACGCATCACCGCCGATATTATGCAAGCTTTTGAGCTCACTGATGCCCAGAAGGCGGCTAACCGTGCCAGCCAAAAGGGGCAGAGTGCTAACAATTCTGACCAACAAGACACAAATCTAGACCGCGCTTACGGTTGGGGGCATGTGGTCGTCCGCACCGAGCGACAAACCGCCACGGGGGACCGAGGGGTGTATCTAGCTGGGCCGCAACTTGCCCGTATGGTGGGTAATGTGCATGTCACCCAAGGGCAGAATCAAAATAACGGCTCCCAAGCGATTGTGGATTTTAAAACAGGCATTTCCCACATGCTCTCTGGCTCTAGTGACCCTGTACAGGGCCTAATTGTCCCAAATGAGACCAAGCAATGACTACCGACCTTATCAGCGAGACCCCCGGCTTAGCCGCACATGGCATTGCCAAGAGCTATAAAAAGCGCACTGTTGTGCATGATGTTTCCCTCCATGTGCAACGAGGTGAGGCTGTAGGGCTGCTTGGCCCGAATGGGGCAGGGAAAACCACCAGCTTTTACATGATTGTTGGTCTTGTGCAGGCCGATATGGGCAGCATCACCCTTGATGGTGCTGATATTACCCCCCTCCCCATGTATCGCCGGGCACGCTTAGGCGTTGGCTATCTCCCCCAAGAAGCCAGCATCTTCCGTGGGTTAAATGTTGAGCAGAATATTCTTGTCGCGCTCGAAGCAGTGGAGAAAGACCGCGACAAACGCCACGCTATGCTAGATGGCCTGCTTGCAGAGTTTGGTATTACACGGCTGCGGCGGTCCCCTGCCCTTGCTCTATCAGGGGGTGAGCGGCGGCGGCTAGAAATCGCCCGCGCTCTTGCTAGCCAGCCTAATTATATCCTCCTAGATGAGCCTCTAGCGGGGATTGACCCTATTGCGGTAAGTGAGATTCGCGACCTTGTCTCGCACCTAAAAGATCGCGGCATTGGCGTGTTAATTACTGACCATAATGTCCGCGAAACGCTGGAAGTGATTGACCGCGCTTATATCCTCCATAGCGGGCGCGTCTTAATGGAAGGCACACCGGAAGCCATTGTGGCTAACGAGGACGTTCGCCGCGTCTATCTGGGGGAGAACTTCTCCCTCTAATCCCAGAGCTAATGCAGGAAGGTCGGCACCATATCTTGCTCGAGGATGGCATCAACCGCGCTGGCTTCATCCTCAGCAATCGCTACGGGTGTGCCATCAGCGGCATAAATTGCCACAAGGGAAGCTCCCTCATAGGGGAGAGGCCGCAGATAAGCGACCTCTGTCAGACCCCAATCCCGCAGCTCCGCACCTGTCATCGCACGGGCACGGGCGTGCATCTCCTCTATAACATCATGTGCGGACTTAGTTTGAGTGGGCTTCCCCTTCTTACTCCCGCCCAAACGGCCCCTCCTCCATCACAGGGGATAGGTCACGCGCGGGGCTTACATCATCCCGGCGGGCTATATCGGGCATCGCAGTGGCAAGCTCAGCACTGCCTTGCTGGATGGTGATGTGTTTTATCCGCACCTCTGGCTCTGGGCGATGGAGGTCGATATGCAGCAAGCCATTATCAAGCCACGCCCCAGCAATCTCAATGCCTTCTGCTAAGACAAAGGCTTTATGAAACTGCCGCGCTGCAATCCCGCGATGGATGAACACGCGGCCCTGCGCGTCATCAGCTTGGCGACCACGAATGACGAGCTGATTATCCTCTTGGGTAATCTGCAAATCATCCATCACAAACCCTGCCACAGCAAGGGTAATCCGCAGAGCCGTACGGCTTAACTGCTCAATATTATACGGCGGGTAACCGTCTGATGCTGTTTTTGAAGCACGCTCAAGCATTTGTTCCAAATGGTCAAACCCCAAAAACATGGGGGATGTAAAAAGACGTCCTGACGACATAAGCGAAACGGCCTCCTCAAGGAGCGAGACGTGATAACAAGCAGGCGACCCTACCAAAGGCATCCCCCACGCTGCATGATATGATAATCCACCTCCTAAGATGCAAGCCCTCCCTCATTAGGCATACAAAGAAGACGCTGGAATTAACACCGCCCAGCCGCTAACATAGCCGTATGAAAGACTTAGATTTTCTTGAGCGGCTTGATGATATAGCCCCAACGTCAATTCTTGTTGCGCCGCAACCTGTTCTCAGCCGTGTCGCCCATGAGGTACGACCAGAGGATATGAGCGGGATTCGTGAGGCTCTGCCGGGGATGTTCTCGGCTATGTATAAGGCCCCCGGTATTGGCCTTGCGGCCCCACAAGTGGGCCTAAGCCAACGCTTTGTCCTTGTCGATGTTGCCCGCGAAGATGAACCACGCGACCCGATGGTCCTCATCAATCCAGAAATCATCGATTCTGCTGAGACACTCGCCGCGCGAGAGGAAGGCTGCCTCTCCCTCCCTAACCAATATGCTGAGGTTATCCGCCCGGAATCCATCCGTGTGCGCTATCGTAATTTAGCTGGTGAAACCATTGAGCAAGAGGCATCGGGCTTACTGGCCACCTGTATCCAACATGAGATTGACCATCTCGATGGTATTTTATTTGTGGACCATCTCTCCTCGCTAAAACGCAATATGATTATGCGGCGTCTAGCGAAGGAACAAAAACGGAGACGATAAACCCATGCGCCTCATCTTCATGGGGTCGCCGGATTTTGCCGTCCCTGCCCTTCATGCGCTTATAAAAGCGGGCCATGATATTGTGGCCGTCTATACCCAGCCCCCACGCCCCGCAGGCCGGGGGAAGTCATTACGCCGGCAACCCGTGCATGAGGCCGCAGATGCGCTAAACATTCCTGTTCGCACCCCAGAAAGACTGCGCCATAATGAGGAAGAGCTGGCTATCTTCCAATCCTTCAACGCAGATGCGGCGATTGTGGCGGCCTATGGGTTGCTTCTTCCAGAGGCGATTCTTAATGCTCCCCGCCTTGGGTGCTTAAATATTCATGCCAGCCTCCTGCCGCGTTGGCGGGGGGCTTCGCCCATCCAATCAGCCATTCGCGCTGGGGATGAAAAAAGCGGTGTCTGCATTATGCAGATGGATAAAGGGCTTGATACGGGGGCGGTCATTCTCTCCGAGGCCACACCCATCACCCCCACGGATACCGCTGGGAGCTTGCATGATAAATTAGCGGAGAGTGGTGGGCGTTTAATCGTCCGTGCTTTAGCCGAGCACCCCACCCCTCGCCCGCAAGATGATGCCCAAAGCTGCTACGCTCCGCGCTTAGAACGCAAAGATGGGCATATCGATTGGACACGCCCCGCCCATGAGATTGAGCGGCAAATCCGGGCCTTTATCCCTTGGCCAGGAAGCTATGCCTTATTGGATGAGCAAAGCTATCGCATTGGGGCCGTAACGCTAGTGGATGACGCCGAAGCCACTGCTCTCACCGCTGCATCCCCTATGCCGGGCACCATATTGGATAACGCTTTAACCATTGCGTGCGGGCAAGGCTGTTTGCGTATTGAGCAAATTCAAAAACCGGGGCGAGCCATGATGGCACGAGACGCCTTCCTCCGCGGTACCACGCTTAGCAAAGGGACCCGCTTTGTTTGATGCTGCTCCCCCCGGTATTAGCCGCTGGGCTATTCGTGTTGAGTTTGATGGACGGCCCTTTGTAGGCTGGCAGCGGCAAAAGAGCGGCCTTTCCGTCCAACAACTGATTGAAGAAGCTGCGCAGCATCTCACACAGGGCCGCAAGGTCAGCAGCGTAACGGCAGGGCGGACGGATTCGGGCGTGCATGCAGCGGGGCTTGTCGCGCATTTAGACTTCCCAGAAGATGCCCCGCTCAGCCGCAAAGCTGTGCGTGATGCGCTGGGCTATCACCTCAAACCCCACCCTATCTCCATTTTAGAGGCTGCCCCCGCACCGGATGGATGGAATGCCCGCTTCTCTGCAACATGGCGGCGATATCGTTACACCATCCTCAACCGCCCGGCTCGGCCTGCGATGCAGGAGGGCTTTGTCTGGCATATTCGCGCCCCGCTCGATATTGAGGCAATGCAGGAAGGGGCCAATCACCTCCTCGGCAGTCACGATTTTACATCCTTCCGTGCTGTCGCGTGCCAAGCGCGTGATGCCCTCCGCACCTTGGATGAGCTGACCATCACACGCTCGGGAGAGGCTGTGTATATTGATACACAAGCACGCTCTTTTCTCCATCATCAAGTCCGCAATATGGTGGGAACGTTAGCGTTAGTTGGCCATCATCAATGGTCCCCCGAGCGTGTAAAAACAGCCTTAGAGGCCCGTAATCGCTGCAAAGCAGGCCCTACGGCTCCACCTGATGGGCTATGCCTGATGGATGTTGGTTATCCTGATAATCCCTTCGCAACCCAAACGCGCTAACATCCTATGACTTCTATGAAGGGGTATGTATTTTGTCCAAGCCTGTAACAACCCGCACCATCACCATTCTGGGCGACCTGCTTTTAGACCAATATATTAGCGGTGAGGTCAATCGCATCTCCCCAGAGGCCCCCGTCCCCGTCTTATTGCACACTCAAGAGCATGTAACCCCCGGTGGGGCCGCAAATGTCGCGGTGAATGCAGCGGCTCTTGGCCATCCGGTCCATCTCATCGGAGTTGTAGGCAAGGACCCTGCGGCAGAAACACTCCGTCAGGCCCTAGCACAATGGTCGGACATCGCTTTAACGGGCCTTATCACCGATCCTAACTGGACAACCATTACCAAAACCCGTGTTCTTAGCGGGCGGCAACAAATTGTTCGCTTAGACCAAGAGAAACTGAACCCCCTCCCCCGTGCGGTTGAGGATGCCCTCATTGCTGCAACGCTCACCGCGTTAGAGACAAGCCGCATCCTCATTTGCTCCGACTACGCCAAGGGTGTGCTGTCTGATTATGTGCTGCAACATGTTATTGCCGCCGCTCGCGCACGGGACATTCCTATCTTAGTGGACCCTAAACGGGCTGATATATCCGCCTATCGCGGGGCAAGCCTTTTAACACCCAACCGGCAAGAATTGCGCACCGCGTTAAAAACCGCCTCTATCCGCCCGCCTACTGGACATGAATGGGCCTTAGATGAGGAGGCAGAGATTGAACAAGCCTGCACAGCCATAGCCTCTCTTACAGGTAGCGATATCCTCCTCACACGCTCCGAGAAAGGAATGACCCTCTGGCAGCAAGAGGCCGCCCCCCTCCATTGCCAAGCTCATCCTTCAGAGGTGTATGATGTCTCTGGCGCGGGCGATACGGTCATCGCCACAATCGCCTGCGCGTTGGCCGATGGTCATGCCCTCCCCAGTGCGGTCACTATGGCTACCACAGCCGCCGCTATTGCGGTGAGCAAATTAGGCACAGCCTATGTGACGCATGAGGAATTGCATCAGCATCTCCTCGCGGAAATTGCCGATAACGGCTCTTACCTCCCTCTTACTGATGCCTGTGCGATTGTGGAGACGTGGAAGCGTCATGGGGCTTCGGTCGTCTTTACGAATGGCTGTTTTGACTTGCTCCATCCCGGCCATGTTGCCCTTGTTCAATATGCTGCAGGGCAAGGTGATAAACTCATTGTAGCCCTCAATAGCGATGCTTCTATCAAACGGCTCAAAGGTCCACGGCGGCCTTTGCAGCATGAGCAAGCCCGCGCAACGGTTATACGCGCCCTACGCCATGTCGATCTTGTTGTTCTATTTGATGAGGACACCCCCCTTGAGACCATTACCGCCCTTAAACCGGACATCATCGTTAAAGGGGCTGATTACAAAGAGGATGAAGTCGTAGGGGGAGATTTCGTCAAGGCCTATGGCGGACGGGTCTGCCTTGCTCCACTGCTAGATGGCCATTCCACAAGCCGCATCGTTAAAATCATGGATGACACGCACCCTTTAAAGGACGTTCCCTAATGCCGTCTCTCACAACAGAGCAAACACAATGGTACTCATGGTTATGCCAGAAGGCCCTGCCCCTCTGGGACCAAGCTGGTTTTGATGAACAAGCTGGCTTGTATCATGAACGCCTCACCTTTGCAGGAGCTCCCATCCCCCTCCCTCATCGCCGTTTGATGGTCCAAGCACGTCAGGTTGCGACTTATTGCCAAGCGGCTTTAAACGGCCATTATAAAGCAGGAGAACGCGCTTTGGCCTGTTTGGCACAACTCACCAAACGCTATCATCGTGCTGATGGTCAAGCGGGATGGGTCTTTGCTTTAGGGCCGGACCTTGCCCCCTCTGACACCAAGCGCGACCTTTACGGCCATGCTTTCATCCTCTTTGCCCATGGATGGGCCTATCGCCTTAGCGGGGATACAGCCCTCCTTACCATAGCTGAGAAAAGCCTTGCTGAGATTGATGCCCTCTTTCCATCCCCTCAAGGGGGGTATCGTGACGCTATTCCTGCCCTCTCTGAGCGACATTCCCAAAACCCGCATATGCATCTTCTGGAAGCCTGCCTGACCCTTTTTGAAGTCTCACAAAGGGAGGTTTTTCTCCATCATGCAGAAGCTATTCTGGCTCTGGCCCTGCGCGCCTTCATCCCCCAAGGGACAGATGCGCTGTTAGAGTTCTTTACCCCCGCTTGGACGCCAGAAGAACCCTATGGGCGCAATCGTGTCGAACCCGGCCATCAAGCCGAATGGTGCTGGCTGTTAGGAGAGTATCATCGTCTTGCCCCAACAGGTGCGCACGCCACTGCTGCACGCAAGGCCCAACATAAGCTCTATGACCGCCTCCACCAAACTGTTCCCGGTCCACTCCTGCCCGATGCGTTATATGATGATGGTACCCTACTAGAGGCCACAACACGCATCTGGCCCCAAACGGAGATGATGCGCCTGCTCGCTCAACACGCGCCCGCTGATCCTGCTACGCGGTATCAACGTCTATGTCGTATGAGCCAACTTTTCTTCACCCAATACGCGCCTGCTACGCTCTTTGGTGGGTGGATTGACCGGCTAGATGAAGCAGGCAACAGCGCAACGGACCATATGCCCGCTAGCAGCTTGTATCATATCTATAGCGCGGGGCAGGCTATCCTTAACGCCCCACCCGCTTAAACACCAAAACGCTGCATGAACTCCCCGTAAATCTGGGTTAGCTCCTCCAATGAAGCGAGGGAGACATGCTCATCACATTTATGCATCGTTGCCCCCACGAGACCGAACTCCGCCACAGGGCAGCAATGCGTGATAAAACGGGCATCGGACGTGCCCCCGCCAGTATCGAGCTTCGGCGTCCGCCCTGTTACAGCCTCCACCGCTTGGGAGAGATGCTCTACCTCCGCCCCCGCTATAGTGCGAAAGGCTTCCCCACTGATGGAGACATCCACCGTGCCATGCGCTGTATGGCACGCCACAACATCCTCTATCCAGCCCGAAAGACTTTCCCCCGTATGGAGGTCATTAAAGCGAATATTCACCCGCGCCTGTGCCGTAGCGGGAATCACATTCGTTGCAGAATTACCGACATCAATGCTGGTAATTTGCAAAGATGAGGGCGCGAACCACTCATTGCCTTGGTCCAGCACACGCGCTGTTAGGTCACTTAAAATCTTCACAAGCCGATGGGTGGGGTTATCTGCCAAATGTGGATAGGCCACATGCCCCTGCACCCCACGCACCGTAATGACGGCATTCATGCTGCCACGGCGGCCAATCTTAATCACCTCCCCCATCTCCGTTGGGTTGGTCGGCTCACCCAGGAGGCAGAAATCAGGCTGTTCCCCTTGCTCTTTCATCCACTCCAACACGGAGCGTGTGCCGTAATGCGCGGGGCCTTCCTCATCCCCTGTAATCAGGAAGGCAAGGCTTCCTTTAAGAGGCCCGGCCTCCAGCCGGCGCGCTACAGAGGCCAGAGCGGCCGCTACGCCGCCTTTCATATCCGCTGTACCACGGCCATAAATACGACCCTCGCGCACCTCCCCCGCAAATGGGTCGCTGCTCCACCCCTCACCGGGGGGCACAACATCTGTATGACCAGCAAAGCAAAGGCAGGGACGACCCTCCCCTAACCGCGCATAAAGATTGGGGGTCTCCTCCCCCTTAGGGCCAAAGGCCAACCTTCTGACGGTAAAGCCCATCATCTCCAACGCCTCTGCCACGACGCCCAAAGCCCCGTCATCAGCCGGGGTGACAGAACGACAACGAAGAAGGGCCTGCAAAAGGGCAAGCGGGTCCCGCAGGGAAGATGACAGGCTCATAAGGTCACTCAGTCGCGCAAGAGCTCATTGATGGATGTTTTAGAGCGTGTCCGCTCATCCACACGCTTCACGATGACCGCGCAAGCTAAAGAAGGCCCACCCGGTGTCTTGGGTGGCAATGTACCCGGCACAACAACAGAGTAAGCCGGGACACGGCCCATATGAATCTCACCTGTTGTGCGATCCACAATCTTCGTGGAGGCCCCAAGGAAAACCCCCATGGAGAGAACAGAGCCACGCTCGACCACGACGCCCTCAGCCACCTCAGAGCGTGCGCCGATGAAGCAATCATCCCCAATAATCACCGGTGCGGCTTGGAGGGGTTCCAGCACCCCGCCAATCCCTGCCCCACCACTAATGTGGCAGTTCTTCCCAATTTGAGCGCAGGAGCCCACTGTGGCCCATGTATCAACCATTGTGCCGCTTTCCACACGGGCACCGAGATTAACGAAGCTGGGCATCAAAACCACACCCGGCGCAATATAAGCCGAACGCCGTACAACAGCCCCCGGTACAGCGCGGAAGCCTGCTTTCTCGAACTCAGCCTTGCCCCAACCAGCAAATTTGAGCGGCACTTTATCAAAGCCCGGGGCACCACCACAGCCATAAGCCATAGGCTCGGACTCATAAAGACGGAAGGACATAAGAACGGCCTTCTTCAGCCATTCATGAACAATACGCTCCTCGCCCTTTTGCTCTGCAACACGGAAGGTCCCGTTATCCAACCCTGCCAGAGCAGCCTCTACGACATCGCGCGCCTCCCCTTTGGTTTGAGGAGAGAGGCTTGCACGGTCCTCCCACAAAGTTTCTACATGCTTACGCAGCGTTGCGTGGTCCATAATTCATTCCTTTTTAACAACCATCATGAGGGCAAATAGCGTGCCCTTTTCCTCATTCTGCCTTGATGAGCGTGCCCGGTCCGGCGCGGGTAAACAGCTCTAGCAAGCATGTATGAGGCACGCGACCATCCAAAATAACCGCAGCCTTAGCCCCTGCTTGCACGGCTTTAAGGCATGTCTCCACCTTCGGAATCATCCCGCCTGTGATATGCCCCTCTTTAATAAGCCGGCGTGCCTCTGCTGCGGTAAGCTCCTCAATGCGCTTACCATGCTCATCCAAAACACCGGGTACATCGGTCAGCATCAATAGACGAGAGGCCCGCACAGCCCCCGCTACGGCCCCGGCGGCTGTATCGGCATTAATGTTATAAATCTCGCCTTCCTTACCGGCCCCTAAAGGAGCAACAACGGGAATCAACCCCGCCCCTAAAAGCGCATAAAGAACGCGCGGCTCCACCCGCACAGGCGTGCCGACAAAGCCGAGGTCTATAGCCTCCTGATGTGCCGCATCACCCCGGCGATAATGGACTAACCGCTCGGCCTGAATCAAACGCCCATCCCGGCCGGAAATCCCAACGGCCAAGGCCCCTGCATGGCTGATAAGGTCTGCCACTTGCTTATTGACCGTACCGGAGAGGACCATCTCGATGACATCAATCATCTCACGGTCTGTCACCCGCAGCCCATCCACGAACTGGGATTCAACCCCCAGACGCTTCATCATAGCGTTAATTTGTGGCCCCCCGCCATGCACCACGATGGGGTTAATCCCCACAAGCTTGAGCAAGGCAATATCGCGCCCAAATGTCGCGGCAAGGTCATTCTCAACCATTGCGTGGCCGCCATATTTCACCACAATAGTATCACCGGCATAGCGGCGCAGATAAGGCAAGGCCCTTGCAAGAATAGCCGCTTGCTCTTGCTCGCTTAATTTATCGGACGCCAGAAATTCTTCTGGGAGTGGCATAGGAAGGGAAGATGAAGAAGACATGACCATTCACTCTCAGACACTATTTTTCAAGGACGCCCAATAGCGGGTTCAGCAAACTGCGCTATTATGCCACGCAATTCCGCAATACCCAACGCAGTTGTACTACTTGTCGCCACAATATGGGGGAAGGCTGCCGCATGGCTTTTCGCCAAGGCTTCCACTTCCTTCACACACTCTGTTAGAACCGTGGGGGATAAAGCATCGCATTTTGTCAGCACGATTTGAAAGACAACCGCCGCCTTATCCAAAAGGGCACAAACCTCTTTATCAGAGGTTTTAAGGCCAACCCGGCCATCAATCAGCAAAATCACACGGGCCAGATTCGGACGGCCACGCAAATAGGCGAACATCGTCCTCTGCCAATCTTCCTTCACCGCTTTGGAGGCTTTAGCAAAGCCATAACCCGGCATATCCACCAAAGAAAGACGCCCGCCGAGGTCGAAGAAATTAAGCTGCTTTGTCCGCCCCGGCTCTGATGAGGCACGGGCCAAAGCCCGCCGCCCCGTCAAAGCGTTAATGATGCTGGATTTGCCTACATTAGAGCGTCCTGCAAACGCCACCTCTGCCCGCTCTGGCGGGGGAAGCTGCTCGATCGTCTGCGCGCCGAAGAAGAAGTCACAAGGGCCTGCAAAAAGCCGCCGACCTTCCTCAAGTTCTTCCTCACTCAGAGCAGGGATATGATGTGGCATCACGGCTCGTTCTTCTTGCCAAAGCGTTTACGCAAAGCGCGCCCGCCCAGCTTCATCAACGGTACAGGCAGGGCCGTCCGCCGCTCGATATAATGCTGCTGGAGGAAGGTCAGCACGTTGTTCCATGTATAATAAACCAGCAGACCAGCAGGAAAGCTCGACATCACAAAGACATACACCAGCGGCATGAATTGCATAATCCGTGCCTGTGCTGGGTCCATCTGAATCATGCTATGCTTCTGCAACAGCCAGAAGGTAATGCCCAATGCCGCTCCCCAGACGCTAAGATGCAAGAAGGAGAAAATATGGGTTGGGTCAAACGGCAAGAGACCAAATAAGTTAAACAGATTTGTTGGGTCTGGGACGGAGAGGTCCTTAATCCACCCAAAGAAGGGCGCGTGCCGCTCATCAATGCTCAGATTCAGCATCTTATACAAGCAGAAGAAGATAGGAGCTTGGATAAGCATCGGCAAACAACCCCCAACCGGGTTAATTTGCTCCTCCTTATACAAGGCCATGACCTTCTGATTCATCGTCACCGGGTCATCTTTATATTTCTGCCGTATCTCCGTGACTTTAGGGGCCACGAGCCGCATACGTGCTGATGATTGTGCCGCTTTAGACGCCAAGGGAAAGAGAACAATCTTCACCAACAGCGTTAAAGCCATCAAAGCAAGGCCGAAATTACCAATATGGATATAAAGCCAATGCAGCACGAAAAGGATGGGCTTATTCAGGTAGGAGAAAGCACTCCAACCGAAATCAATACTATCATCAAAGCGGGGCAAACCTAGCTTGCGGCCATAATAACGCAGCAATCCGGGTTCTTTCGCACCAGCAAACAGGTAACTCCCCTGCCCTAGCCGCGCACCATCCTGAATGACCATCGGCTCTTGTGGGGTAAAGGTTGCGCGATAAGAGCCGCTCTGTGGGAGATAACTTTCTTGCAAACGGACAGGCAAAGCCGAATCCGCCCCGATGGCTGCTAACCAATATTTATCCGTAATGCCACCCCAACCACCTTTGCTCGTGGCCTCCCACGAGACATGATTCGGCTTGCCAGCATCACCACGAATGTCTTTATACCCATTGCGTGTCAGGTCATTTTCCATGACGGAAACAAGGCCCTCAAACTCTGTTAAAGAGCCTGTGTTTTGCGGCAGATAATCACGCTGTATCCGTTGGAAAGGATAAAGTGAGACAGGCTGGCCAGAGTGATTCTCCACCTCCTGCCGTACCGTCACCATATAGTGACGATCCTGCGCTAAATGAATAATGAAGCGCACATTCGCGCCATTATCCCAATAAAGCGTCACGGGCTGCTCTGGTGTAAGGGCCTCCTGCCCACCATCGACCTGCCAGAGGGATTGCTCATCAGGCACACGGGTTTTATCCCCCTCCCCATTCTGCCAGCCTAACACAAGATAGGTCGGCATTTTGCTGCCTGCTTTATCCAGCAACCGCACGAGCGGACTATCATGGGCGATCGTTTCGCGATAGCGCGTAAGCTCCAAATCATCCAACCGCGCCCCGCGCAGATTGAAGGAGCCTTGCACATCAGGACTCCGCACCGCTAGACGATGCTCTTTGTGGTCGTCCTGTGCTGCCTCTGCCACAGCCGGAGAGGCCATAGGAGTCGTAACAGCGGGCGATTGATTCGCCACAACAGAGGCCGGAGCCGGTGGGGGCGCGGCCTCTGGCTTATGCGCTTTCTGCGGCACAAGAAAATTAAAGCCAATCAGAATTAACGCTGATAAGCCAAAAGCGAGGATAAATCTTTTGCTACTTTCCATCGGGCTAGAGCCGCTCTTTCGTTGAACTGGAAGGGTAGATGGCCCTTCACTGGCGTAAAATCATCCCTAAAACAATAGCCGGGTTCATTTTTTTATCCATCCCGCCCTTATTAAATAGGCTGCTAAGGGGGATGATCCACACCCCCCGGATGAAAGGGATGACATTTTAAAATACGGCGTATCGTCAACCAAGAGCCATAAAACGGCCCATATCGGCGTATCGATTCCTCACCATAAGCACTGCAAGACGGGTAAAAACGACAACGCCCACCCATAAGCGGCCCTAGCAAAATCTGGTACAGCTTTATTAAACCGACCAAAAAGACACTAAGCACATGCCTCATCTCCCCTCACCCTCTAAGGCGCGGAGGACTTTCCGAACATCTTTCTTTAAAAGAGAGAAAGGCCGTTGCCTCGTTGCAGCACGGCCTATCAAAACAAGGTCACCAGAAGGAGGGCAGCCCTCCTCCTTCACGCTCACACGTAAAGCCTCACGCAGACGGCGGCGGGTGCGATTACGCACAACAGAATTACCGACCTTTTTCGTTACGGTAAAACCAGCACGCACCCCCACATCCCCCTCTCGCGGCAGAACCTGCCCAATGAGACCGGGAGACACGACCTTCTGCCCCTTACGGGCTAAATATAGAAACTGCGACCGCTTTTTGAGACGGTCAAGCCGCTCCATAATTAGGCAGAAAGCTTCTTACGACCTTTTGCACGGCGGTTAGCCAGCACGCGACGCCCGCCAACAGTAGCGGAGCGTGTACGGAAGCCGTGACGACGCTTACGAACCAGACGGGAAGGCTGATATGTGCGCTTCATTCTTTCTATCCTCTAATCTTTAGAACATGCTCAATGGCACGTTTTAGAACAGGACGCACCCAATAACGCCCCTCCACTTAGGGGTGGCTTTTAAGGGGCTGGCCCTGCTCTGTCAATCCTACAATGCCCACTCATTGCTTATAAGGCATTAGAACTTAGGCAGGCTTCGGAGCGTCAGCTTTCTCAATCAGCTCAATCTTATAGCCATCAGGGTCCTGCACGAAGGCAATCACAATGCCCGTATTGCCCATCGGCCCAGCCTCACGCGTAACGCGCCCACCTCCCTGGCGAACAACCTCTACCGCCTCCGCAACATTTGGCACCCCAACAGCAAAATGCCCGAAGCCCGTGCCGTGAGTATAATCTTCTGTTTGGTCCCAATTATAGGTGAACTCAATTTCCGCTTCACCATGCTCATTGCCGCCATAGCCAATATAAACCAGCGTAAACCGCCCCTCTGGCACTTCTAACCGCCGCAGCTCACGCATGCCTAGCAGCCGGTAAAAGCTTAAACTACGCTCAAGGTCACGTACACGAACCATTGTGTGAAGATAAATGCTCATATCTCTTTCGTCCTACTCCCTATAAAGAGGGTGTTTCCGCCCCCAAGCCATAAAGAAATAATCCTAAACGGTCTGCCTCTCTTATACAGTGCTTCTCATCCAGCACCAAGGTCAGCTGTGGGGGAAAAGCGACCCCACGCAACCCAGCCTCTGCCGCCCTTACAAGAGTCATCGGACCGATTGTTGGCATATCAGCACGCAGCTCTTGCCCCGCTTTGGGCATTTTAACGAGCACCCCGCCCGCCCCTTCCTGCTGCAAAGCCGCACAACGCTGGAGCATCGCATCTGTCCCCTCCAGAGCTTCTACCGCCAAGGTCAGCCCTTGCTGAACAACACAGCCCTGCCCAATATCTAGCGGTCCCATCACGGATAAAATATGCACCGCTTGCTTTATATCCGCTAACGCTTGTTCATCAGGCTGAAACCTGCCCCATGCTCCCTTCTGGCAACATGACGGTGTGAGAAACTCATGCGCCCCACGGATGCGAAAGCCTTCCTCCTCCAAGAGGCGTACAATCGCAGCAAGAAGGCCATCATCCCCCGCAAAGAGGGCGCGGCCTAACCGGCCTATCAAGCGCATCCCCTCTGCATCAGGCCGTAAAGCCCGCCATGAGGGTCGCTTAATTGGGCCTATTAAAACAAGCTCTCGGCAATGCTGCGCCCTCAAAGCGCGCAGAATCGCCCCAGCCTCACCGAGGCGTATAACCTCATGAGGGTAGGGCGTAAGCAACGCCTCATCTACAAAATCTTGAAAACCGATAAGAAACGGCTCACGCCCTTGCTGGCGTAGGGCCGCAGCAACACGAGCAGGCAAGGGACCACCACCGGCTAAAATCCCAACCCGCTCTTGCTGGCTCACCCCTCATCATCCTTTTCCCACGCAGCCCCTCTCCCCGGGCGGGTCAGACCGCGGCGCGTTGGGGCCTCCATAAAGTGGAGCATCTCCGCCACACGCTCAATATGCCCATATTTTTGGCGAACAGCCTTCACACGCTCCCCTAAAAGGGCGTCCCCTCCACGAATACGAGGGTATAATTCCCGAAAAGCAAGACGCATCTTCTGGATTTCCCCTGCATCCACCCCCGCACGTTTCAGCCCTACCCAATTAAGCCCTACGAGACGAGCACGGTTACCTAAAACACTCCCATAGGGGATAACATCCATCTCCACACCGCACAGCCCCCCCACAACGGCCCCACGGCCAATGCGGACAAACTGATGCAACGCAGCCGATCCCATAATGCGTGCTTGCTCCCCAATAATCACGTGACCGCCCATCACCACATTATTGACAATGATAACACCATCACCCAACACACAATCATGCGCGATATGGGCATTGGCCATGATGAGACAATCTCGCCCGATATGGGTTTCCCCCGCGCCTTGGGCTGTACCACGATGAATTGTGACACTCTCCCGCACGATGGTCCGCGCCCCAATATGGCACCGTGTCGGCTCATTTTTATATTTTAAGTCTTGCGGGGGATACCCCACTGTCGTGAAGGGATAAATCTCCACCCCTTCCTCCACAACAGTATGCCCCTCTATCATAACAGACGCATGCAGGCGGACATCATCGCCCATACGCACATGCGGACCCACCACACACCAAGGGCCTATCTGTACCCCTCGGCCTAAAGTCGCTTGTGGGTCCACAAAGGAGGTGGGGTGAATCTCCGTCTTTTTAGGGAGATGTCCCGGTTCTGGCATCAAAGTCAGTCCACAATCATCGCGCTGAATGATGCCTCAGCCACAACGACATCATCAACCTTTGCCACCCCACGAAAACGCCACACAGTCCCCCGTGCGCGCTCTTTTTTAACATGAATCCGCAACTGGTCGCCCGGACCAACAGGACGGCGGAACTTCGCGTTCTCCACCGTCATGAAATAAACCAACTTCCCCTCGAAAGCCTTCCCGAGGGTTAGCACCACCAAGGTTGCCGCTGTTTGCGCCATGGCCTCAATGATGAGAACACCTGGCATAACAGGCCGCGCCGGGAAATGCCCCTGAAAGAAAGGTTCATTAACTGTCACATTCTTAATGCCGACAGCGGATTCCCCTGCCTCAATGTCTTCCATCTTGTCCAGCAAGAGGAAAGGATAGCGATGCGGAATCGCCTTCATAATCTGCATGACATCAACGCTCTCTGGCACTTGATGTGTCTGCTCAGCAGCCTCTCCCACCTATTTCATCTCCCGGATTTTTTTGACAAAACGCGACCAGCCCTCATCACCTTAGGATGAAGGGAGCAATCTTTGCCCCTTTTACCAAAAAAATCCCCAAAAACCAATCCGGGAATGTTATTTGCGCGACAACTTCCTTAATGTCGCCACATTGCGAAAAAACTCTCGGAAAGGCATCGCGGGGCTACCAATCACATCGGCCCCCGCTTCCACATCATTCATAACGCCGCATTGCGCACCAATCCGCGCCTTACGGCCAATATGAATATGGCCAATCAGACCCGCCTGCGCGGCAATCGTTACGAAATCCTCAATCACGGTGGACCCAGATACACCCGCTTGGGACACAACAATACAGCAACGGCCAAGCTGTGCATTATGGCCTATTTGCACCAGATTATCGATGCGTGTCCCCGCCCCAATCACCGTGTCACGCATTGATCCACGATCAATAGTTGAGTTCGCTCCAACCTCAACACCATCACCCAGCACAACACGACCTAGCTGCGGGACCGTCTCAAACCCTTCCGGCCCCACGGCAAAGCCAAAACCATCTTGCCCAATCCGCGCACCGGGATACAAAACCACGCGCTCCCCCAACAAGGCGTGGCTAAGTGAAACATGCGCCCCAATCCGGCACCCTGCCCCTATAACAACATGGTCGCCCACCGAAGCATGCGCGCCAACCACACAGCCATCCCCAAGGCTCACCCCATCACCAATAACAGCGAACGGCCCTATCTCCACCCGCTCCCCAATCGTAACATCCTGCCCAATAACGGCAGTAGGATGCCGTTTGGCTTGAACAGGCGGTAAAGGATGGAATAAACGCGCAACACGGGACCAGAGCAAATAAGGCTCACGACTCACCAGCGCGGTACAGCCCTCAGGCACTTTATCAACAAAAGCAGGCCCTAGCACGACCAGACCCGCCCCCGTTTTCTCTAACAAAGGCAGATAACGGCGGTTATCACAAAAACTAACATGCTGCGGCCCTGCTGCATGGAGCGGAGCAACCCCCTCAAAGAGGGTTCCTCCCCCAGCAGGACCCGTTGCCTCCGCCCCGGTGGCCTTCACCAACTCATCTAGAGAAAACGGCCCAGCACGCGTGAAGAAACGAGAATCACCCGGTAATTGTGTTTTCTGTGCATCCGCCCCCATGGCCGCCGCCCTCTGGTTTTAGTGACGCCGTACTACAGAGCCTGCTGCTGGTGTTTGCGCAAGTGCAGGTGGTTGCTGTGCAGCCTGCATCATACGCTCCTCATCAGCAGTAGTCGGCATTTTACCAGATTTTGCCAGAACCTCCGGGTCCACACCATCAGCAGGGATGAACACATGGGGCAAAACCTTGTTCAAGCGGTCTGCCACTTCCTCGGTAATATCCTGACCATCAACATGAAGAACTGCCTGCTCCGCATGGAGGATGAGATTCATGCCATGGGCAGCCGCAACCTTGGCAATAATGCCATCGCGTTGCTCCAACACCCGCTCAATCTGATGGAAGGCCACTTGATAAGCCTCTTGAATGATTCGTGCTTGATTGCCAAAATCATGCTGATCCTTCGCGCGGCGTTCTTGCAAATGCCGTACACGCAGCTGGAGTTGGTCGGATGTCAGACTACGCGCTTGCACTTGGAGCTTCTGCTGCTCCTCCCGCCATGCCGCTTCTTCCTTTTGGACCTGCTGTGCGAGGCGATCACGCCGTGCCCCAAGGACCTGCTGCATCTCTTGCGCTGCTGTAGAAAGCTGCATCACACCTTGGACACTAATCAACCCCAATGTAAGCGGTGGTGGAGCATCCTCCCGTGGAACAGCTGGTGAGCTAGGCACAGCAGGAAGTGGCAAAATAGCCGGGGCCTGCTGTGGTGCATCACCCTCACCTTCATCAGAGGCTCCATCATCCACACCAGCGGCATTTTGTGAAGCCACAGGCACCGTAGGAGCCGCCGCAGCATGGTGATGCACTGCTGGGGTGGCTGGCTGAGCCGCCTTCGGCACGAACCATGCCCCACTTCCATTATTGTCAGCAGCAACAGCCTGCCCTAGCGGCAAAAGAGCCACCGTGCTGGCGAGCATCAAAGAGACGGAAAAGCGTGACATGAAACCCTCTTATCCAAAAAGTCCTAGCGTAACGAAAAGACTGCTCAACAGATTTTAAAATTGCTGCCCAAAGCCAAAGCGAATTGGATACAGGCGGTCCCCTCTCTCACGCCGAATCGGCACAGCACCATCAATATTAACCAATCCGAAAGGACTTTTCCATGAAATCCCCAAACCACCAGAGACACGCGGCGTCATCGTGCTACCACCGATTGGCGTATAATAGGGGTCATTAAAATTACGATAATGGCTACGGTCCTTCACGCGCTTGCCAGAGAGGCTACCTGCGTCAATAAAGCCACGCCCAGAAATACCGAGACTCTCGCCAAATGGCAGCGGGAAGTTCACCTGCGCTGAGGCTGTGTACATGAAAGTACCCCCTAACAGGTCATCCTGCCCAGCACCGGGGCAATAACCATTACGCGCTTGTGCGAGCGTATTATTCGCTGCGGTTGGATGACAGGGTGCAGGATAGTGGGAGCTACGCGGCCCCACACCACCTTGCAGGAAGCCGCGCAGATTCTCACCACCGAGATAGAAGTTATCAACGATGTTTCTATCCCCGCTAGAGCTCCAGTCATGCATGTAACCCACGCCACCTTTAAATTGGAGGCCCCAATTATGCGTCCCTGTCAAATCATCCAACGGTACATAATACGCACCATTTGCCTTTACGCGGTAATATTTCTCATTACCCCCTAAGCCAGCAAACTCCCCGCCCGCGCTCACAACATAACCAGAGCGTGGGTTCATGCGGTTATCGCGCCGATCATATGTAATCGTAGTACCAATCTGCGATAGCAGAGACCAACCCGCCGCATTACGCACATAGACAGAAGGCGTATCATCCTGCCACCCTGCATAATCTTGATTCGGCACGCCATTACCCACATGACGATCCACCACCGTGTAAGTCCACGACTGGGAAAGATAGCGGTTATAAGCGTAGCCTAGACGGATAGAGGCACCATACTGCCCCTCATTATAGCTCTGATACGTTTGATAATTATTCTGAACCGTATAAATATCAAACCCAGCAACAAAGTTACGCCCTAAAAAGTAAGGGTCTGTAAAAGACAAATCCGCCTGCTTCTCGTAATACGCAACCGTACCGGAGAACCCAGCATCCACACCTGTCCCTAAAAGGTTATGCTGCTTGAGGCCCACATTCCCCATCACACCGGCATCTGTCGAGTACCCACCACCAAGGGAGAACTCCCCTGTTGGCTTCTCCACCACATTAGCACTGACATTAACCTTATCTGGAGCAGAGCCTTGGCTTTGATCCACATTTGTACTGCTAAAATAGCCCATATCTTGCAGGGCCATCTTTGTATATTTGCGGTTGAAGGGCGTATAAGCATCCCCCTCGACCATAGGCAGATTACGGCGGATGACATGGTCACGCGTGACAGTATTGCCGTTGATATCAATCCGCTCCACATAAACATGTGGACCTTCCACAATATCAAAAAGGAGGTCAACCACCTTCTTTTCTGGGTTGCGAGCAATCTCTGGACGGACCATCGCGAAGGGATGACCGTTTGCCTGCAACCATTCCTGCATATCGGTCGCATTATCTTGCACGGCTGTGCCGTCATAATACTGGTTTTTATAAACCTCGATATGCTTCTTCACCATCTCTGGGGTGACATGATGCACATTAGAGCGCACGCCAATCTTATTCAGCTTATAACGTGGTCCCTCATGGATCGTGAAGGTGATATAGAAACTCTTATGATCCGGTGACAACTCGCCTGTGGAATCAACAAGATGAAAATCCACAAAACCATTATGCAAATAGAACCGCCTTAACAGCTCTGCATCATACCGGACGCGCTCTGGATTATACTCATCAGAGGATGAGAAAAAGCGATACCATGCAGATTCCTTGGAGGAGATCGCATGCGATAATACAGCCTCACTATAGGTATTATTCCCCACAAAGGAGATTTTCCGCACTAGCGTCTGCTGCGCTTCGTTAATATTAAAAATGACATCAACACGATTATGCGATAGCCGAATCACTTGCGGGACCACCGTTGCCCCGTAGCGGGCACGGGCAGCATACATATTCAAAATCTTCTGACGGTCTGCGGCAACAATTTGTGTTGAGAAGACCGCACGCGTCCGCAAGCTAATCTCTTTTCTCAAATCAGCATCTTTGAGGGTATGATTTCCCTCAAAAACAATCCGATTCACCACCGGATTTTCTACCAAATTGACAATCAACGTGCTGCCTTGACGCTGCAAAGTAACGTCCCGAAACAAACCCGTTGCGTATAATGTTTTTAAGGAGCGATTAAGAGCATCGCGGTTAAAGCTATCGCCCGGCTGCACCACTAAATATGATAGGACGGTGCTGGTCTCAATCCGCGTATTCCCACGAACATCAATAGACTGAATCATCCCCCCTAAGGCGAGCCCCCCCGGCTCGGCCTGATTCGCTACGGGATGAGCATGCCCCCCACGCCCATGACCTCCCAGAGGCGCAGCCTGTGCAGCACTAAGCAGGGTTGGTGCCGTACAGACAGACGCCAGCAGAGCCAGTCGAACGGCCATTGGCCGAAAGCTTTTTGTACGCAATCCTGACAAAACCGGTATTCCTCGTCTCAAAGTTCTACGAACAGCCATCCCACATCATTCCGATGCAAGCCGCTCAACACAGTCCTATACGCATAGCGCAACCCACCGCAGCTCTTTAACCATATAATGACCAAAGACCCACTTATTTTAGTTATAATACGCTACCCAAGTATGGTCTTTTCCCTCATTGAGGGGGCAAAAATCAACCCCCATGTGCAAACAACCAGTGAAAAACACCCAACCCCCTGAGATCATTCACTGTTGAAAAGACAAAAAGAGCCACAACGAGCAATAATCCAAATTGCAGCGCGTAACCTTGTGTCCGTTCTGATAAAGGACGACCTAAGACAGCCTCGCAGGCATAAAACAGCAAATGCCCGCCATCAAGCATCGGCACGGGGAACAGATTAATCAAACCTAAATTAAGCGACAAAAGTGCCACAAACCCAACTGCGCTCGCCACCCCATAGTCCACCGCTTGGCCGGACATATGAATAATGCCTATCGTCCCCGAGAGCTGCTTCGCGCTCCGCTGCCCACTGACAATCTGCCAAATGCCCTCCAGCATATTAGCGCACATATCCCATGTTTGCCCAAACGCTGCGGGAATAGCCTTGTAAACAGGCAAAGGTGCCCCATGCTTCAACATAAAGCCCACGCCTAAACGGCCGACCTCATGCCCATCTTGTGTGAGACGATCCAACGTCACGGGGAGTTCTAGCTCTTTGCCCTCCCGCATCACGCTGACCTGCATCACTGCCCCCGGATGAGCCGCTACTTGCGTCTGAATATCACCAATGCTGAGGATACGATGTCCATCCAGCTTGGTAATCTCATCCCCCAACTTTAAGCCCGCACGGCTAGCGGCACCATTAGCAGCGAGGCTACCAATATCGGGCTTTGCCTCTGGTTTGCCGAAGCATGAAAGCAAAACAGCAAATAATATGATGGTCAGTAAGAAATTGAACACCGGCCCTGCGACAGTTACAAGCGCACGGGAGAGAACGGACTTGCGGTTGAAGGCGTTCTCATCGCCTTCCTCAGCGGGGGCATCAGGGTGCTTCTCAAAGCCATGCAGCTTAACATATCCCCCCAGTGGCAAGAGGCTAATTTGCCATTTTGTCCCTACCCGGTCCTGCCATGATGTCAGAGCTGGGCCGAAACCAATGGAGAATACATCCACCTGCACCCCACGCCAGCGCGCGGCCAAATAATGCCCCATCTCGTGAACGAACACGACAATCCCAAAAACGACTAACCCGGCAATAACCGTATATACGGTATGCATCATCAGCTCATACGCTCCATTTGCTCACGGGCGAGGACGCGACCACGTTCATCCCAATGATAAATATCCTCCAAAGAGGTTGGCTCTGGATTCTCGGGCATAGCCTGCAAACTTGCCTCAATAAGCTGGCCAATACCGAGGAAACGAATCTTCCCTGCTAAAAACGCCTCAACGGCAATCTCATTCGCTGCGGAGAACACCGTTGGGGCCACACCGCCTGCTCGCAATACTTGGCGAGCTAGACCGAGAGGGCGGAAACGGTCCTCATCAACGGCCTCAAACTCCATCCGGCCAAGCTTTACAAAATCCAACCGCTCGCATTTTGTCTCCATCCGCGTAGGGGCCGCTAATGTGTGAGCGATGGGAATCCGCATATCAGCCGTACCCATCTGGGCTACGAAGCTCCCATCCCGAAAACACACCATCCCATGCACGACCGATTGCGGATGAACCAGAACATCTATCTGATGCTCCGGCAGCGAAAAGAGGCGTGCGGCCTCAATGACCTCTAACCCTTTATTGGCCATAGAGGCTGAGTCAATCGTAATCTTCGCCCCCATAGACCATGTTGGATGCTTTAAAGCCTGCTCTGGCGTGGCTTTGGCCATCTCCTCCTTGCTCGCCCGGCGGAATGGCCCGCCAGAAGCGGTAAGGACGATCTTCTCCACTAAAGACATATCCGCCCCGCCGAGGGATTGGACAATCGCATTATGCTCGGAGTCAACCGGCAGCAACTCTGCCCCGGCATCGCGCACGGCCTTGAGCATGACATCCCCCGCGCAAACGAGGGCTTCTTTATTGGCTAAAGCGACCTGATGCCCATTTTGCACCGCTGCCAATGTAGGGGCGAGACCCGCCGCCCCTGTGATGGCGGCCATGGTCCAATCTGCCTCTAGCGCGCCTGCCTCAATCACAGCTTGCCGCCCTGCTGCGACCTTTGTAGATGTCCCGGCTAGACGCTCTTTAAGCTCGGCATAATGGCTCTCATCATTTAAGACGGCTAGCTCCGCATTTAACGCACGCGCTTGCTCTGCCAAAAGAGCCGCATTCCGCCCGCCTACCAGAGCCCGCACTTGGATGGACTCTGCCTGCGTTTTTAAAAGGTCAACGGTAGAAACACCAATACTGCCCGTGCTGCCTAATACGCTGACCCGCCGCCGCTCAGAACCTCCACCCATAAACACCCTCTCCTTTAATTGTTCCATCATCTCGCATAAAAGCCTCTGCCCTATAGCAGATCACCCACCAAATCCTTAAAGAAATAAGTCTAAAATAGTGTCCACAAGGCTGCCTGACCGCTGCATAGAGCACATAACGCCGCAATGGGGGCTGCCAGTAACAGCGCATCTAGCCTATCTAGCAACCCGCCATGACCGGGAATCAGCTTACCCGAGTCCTTTACTCCTAAACGCCGCTTAAAGACACTTTCCATCAAGTCCCCACATTGGGCCGCAATGGCTAAAATGCCCCCCATAAGACAGGCACTAACAGACCAACCCGCCCCCGCAGCATGAGCAATGACCCCGCCCATCACCACAGCTCCTATAATCCCTCCGATAGAGCCAGAAATGGTCTTACCGGGGGAGATCGCTGGGGCAAGCTTAGGCCCGCCAATCAAACGGCCTGTCGCATAAGCGCAACTATCACTCGCAATCACGGCAAATATGACAAAGAGTGTCTCATACAAGCCTTCTGGGCGACTACGCAGCCATAAAAGGGCAATCCCCCCAAAAATGGAGACCAACACCGGCCCGCAAGTGGGGAGACCAAACAAAAGACTCGCCCCCACCAAAGACGCCACAGCCAACCATTGCCCCTTAATCGCGATCAACCCCGCGCAAAGCGGCCATAACATCAACAAGACACCACGCAGAGTTTTCATCCGTTGGCCGAGCAGGCTTTCACCCTCCCAGACCAGACCTATCATAACCAGAAGCACTAATGCCCGGTACACCCATCCGCCCGACCATAAGCAAAACAGCACGATAGGCACTAAAACGAGGCTAGAGAGAATACGCTTTTGCAGCTCCGTCATGATGGCCGTCCTCCAAACCGCCGTTGGCGGCTTTTATAATGCTGGAGAACCTCTGCAAAATCAGCCTCGCTAAAATCCGGCCAGAACACATCAAGAAAAATCAGTTCCGCATAGGCAGACTGCCATAAGAGGAAGTTGGACAGGCGTGCCTCTCCACTTGTACGGACCACAATATCCGGGTCTGGGACATCATGTGTCTGCAAAGCGGAGGCAAAGCGGCCCTCATCAATCGCTTCTGGCTGTAATGTCCCGGCTTTTACTTGCTCTGCCAAAGCGCGCGCACTTGCGGCAATTTCTGCACGCCCCCCGTAAGACAAAGCCAAAATTAGCGTTAGCCGCGTATTCTGTGCGGTTTTATCTTCCGCACGGCGTAACTCTTTACAAAAAGCTGCCCCAAAACGCTCAGGCTCACCAATAATCCGCAGCCGTACCCCTTGCTCATCCAGCTCCTTAAAGCGATGGCGCAAGTAAAATTGCATCAGACCGGTAAGGTCCTTGATCTCATCACCAGAGCGCCGCCAATTCTCGGAGGAGAAAGCATAAAGGGTGAGATACTTCACCCCATTTTGTATGGCAGCCCGCACACAACGCTGCACAGCCTCCCCACCAGCGCGGTGGCCCTGCACTGTAGGTAAGCCGCGCTGCTGCGCCCAACGCCCATTACCATCCATAATCACAGCCATATGGCGCGGCACGGCGGGAACATCCTTAGCAGATGATGAGAGGGAAGAAGCCACCACGACTCTAGCGATCAGACCTGCTTAATATCACGCTCTTTATCAGCAAGCAGCGTATCAACCCGGCCAATATAATCATCGGTTAGTTTTTGGATGGCAGCTGTCCAGACCTTCAGGTCATCTTGGCTGATATCGCCATCCTTCTCTAGCCCTTTGGCTTTATCCATCCCATCACGGCGGACACCACGCACAGCAACACGTCCGCCTTCGGCATAGCGTGCCGCGGCTTTGGCCATCTCATTGCGGCGTTCTTCCGTCAATTGAGGGATGGGTACACGAATCGTCTGACCCTCAGCGGCAGGGTTCAGCCCCAGCCCGCTATCGCGAATCGCTTTCTCAACAGAGGACACAACGCTAGCATCCCATACGGAGACTGTTAGCATACGCGCTTCTGGCACAGCGACAGAGCCAACCTGCGAGAGCGGCACAACAGAGCCATAAACCTCCACCCGCACCGGCTCCAACAAATTAGGGCTAGCCCGACCAGAACGCAGGCCGGAGAGGTCTCGCCGCAAACTCTCTATCGCGCCTTCCATGCGGCGTTTTAGGTCATCTAACAGGGTGTTTAATTCTGTACTCATAACATGCTTCCTCAAAAACCATTCTTTTAAACGCGCTTAGCGCGTCTTACCTCAGCCTTCAACAATGCGCGTAAAGGGTCCTTCCCCCTTCATCGCCGCAGCAAAGGCACCCGGTGCATGAATGTTAAAAACAATAATGGGCAGCGTATTCTCTCGCGCAAGGCTCACAGCGGCAGCGTCCATAACCTTCAGGTTGCGTGCTAAAGCATCCATATAGGTAAGCTGCTCATACCGCGTGGCTTCAGGATTGCGGCGTGGGTCGTCAGAGTAAACACCATCAACCTGCGTCCCTTTAAAGAGGGCATCGCACTCCATCTCATTTGCGCGTAACGCCGCGGCGGTGTCGGTCGTGAAGAAAGGATTACCCGTCCCCGCAGCGAAAATAACAACTCGCCCCTTCTCCATATGCCGCAAAGCACGCCGCCGGATGTAAGGCTCAGCGATAGACGCCATATGAATAGCCGTCATCACGCGGGTTTCAACCTCGCGCTTCTCCAACGCATTTTGCAACATGAGCGCATTGATAACCGTTGCCAACATCCCGGCATAATCGCCCTGTACGCGGTCCATCCCCTTGGCTGCTGCGGCTAACCCGCGAAAGATATTGCCGCCCCCAACAACAAGGCACACCTCCCCTCCCATCGCAACCACGGCGGCAATATCGGCCGCGACCATATCCACCATCTCCGGGTCTACACCGGCTGTCCCTTTGCCCATGAGGGCCTCACCAGACACTTTGAGGAGAACACGTTTGTAAGGGAAGGAAGGGTTTTGTGGGGCGGAACTCATAATCGTAGCGGCTCTCTAGCTTAGGGGTGTCCGGATATTTGTCAGCCCTCTCATACAGAGCCAACTCTCAGCAAACAAGAAAAACTCATAACCCTCAGCTATGCTCAGCAAGACCAAGGGCACGGAGGCGGGCTGTTTCTTCATCCCATGCTGCACGTTCCTTCACATTCAGGAAAAGATGGCACGGCGCGCCAAGCAAGCCTGATAGCTGCTTCCGCGCCCGCATCCCAATCTCCCGGATGCGCTGGCCGCGCTCGCCAATCAAAATCGCTTTATGACCAGACCGCGAGACATAAACTGTTACATCAATACGGATTGACCCATCAGGCCGCACTTTAAACGATTCCGTCTCCACAGTGGCATGATAAGGAATCTCCTCATGGGTCTGTAAAAACACCTGCTCCCGCACAATCTCAGCAGCAAGAAAACGGTCAGGCAGGTCCGTTAGGTCATCCTCTGGATAATGGTATGGCCCTGCAGGCAAGACTTTGGCCAGCCCATCTAACAACCCATCCACCCCGTCACCAGAGCGCGCACTGACCATATACACCTCCTCCACCCGCAGCAAATCCGTAACGGCTTTAGTCAGGGGGAGAAGCTGATCATGGGCGATGAGGTCGGTTTTATTCAGCACCAACCAGACAGGACGTTTGCTTTCCTTTAGCGTGGTGATGATGTCGCGGATTTCATCCGTCAAACCAATGCGGCTATCAATCAATAAAAGGCTTAAATCAGCATCTTGCACACCGCTCCAAGCCGCTTTTACCATCGCGCGGTCCAACCGCCGACGGGGTTTAAAAATCCCCGGCAAATCCACAAACACAATCTGCGCTGCCCCACGCATGACAATGCCTAAAGTCCGAAAGCGTGTCGTCTGTGCTTTAGGGCTAACGATGGAAAGCTTGGTCCCCACGATATAATTCATCAAGGTGGATTTACCAGCATTAGGAGCCCCTACTAGAGCCACAAACCCGCAACGAGCCACACCATCATGAGCGGGGGATAATGTCTCTGGATGGGTAAAAGCCTCAGTCATGGTCCACCTCCCGTCCTAACTGCTTTAACAACGCTTTTGCAGCAGCACTTTCTGCCGCGCGTTTATTGCCCGCCTGCCCAACACCGACCTGCCCTAGCGCATGCACTTCCACACAAAATACAGGCGCATGAGATGGCCCCTCAGCAGACGTCAGCTCATAATGCGGCAAAGCTTCCCCACGGCCTAGCAAAAACTCTTGTAATAACGTTTTAGGCTCTTTATGCGGCTGGCCGCTCCGCTCAATATCCCTATCCCATAAGCGGCGGACAACATGCCGTGCAGGCTCCAGCCCAGCATCAAGATATAACGCCCCTAAAAGGGCCTCCATCCCATCGGCAAGGACACTCGCTAACTCGCGAATCCCGGCATGTTCCTCATGTTGGGCAATTTGTATAGCCTCAGAAAGTTCAATCCGCTCCGCAATGCGGGCTAAAACAGGGCGTGAGACCAAATGTGCATGGCGCGCCCCTAAGGCCCCTTCTTGCTCCTCTGGGTACCGCTCAAACAGCCATTCAGCCATGAGCAAGCCCAAAACACGGTCACCTATAAACTCCAACCGCTCATTAGAGCCTTGCCCACGGGGCTTCTTTACGCCCTTTTGGTCCTTCTTCTGTCCCCGATTCCGCCCTGCCCGCCGAGGCACGGCAGAGCGATGGGTCAAAGCTTCATGCAACAGAGCTGAATCCTCAAAATGATGATTCAGCTTAGCTTCCACAAGGCGAACGGCGTCCTCTCGTGTCATCATTAGTCGATACCGTGTAAAAAGCGGCCCCACCGAATTTCCACAGGCCAGTACCAAAATTGCCATGCTGGATGGCGCATCTCTACAGAGAAAAGAACAATCTTCGCCTTACCCACCAGATTTCCTACAGGGACGAATCCGAGGTCATGCCCGCTACTATCGCTGAGATACGCATTCCCCGGTGGGGCCGCACACGCCCCTGTCTCACGCCCCCCTTGGAAGCGGCTATCAGAGCTATCATCTCGATCATCCCCCATAGCGAAAAGACAGCCCTGCGGGACGATATATTCCGGCGTATTATTAGCGAGGTCATGGTCACGCATTTTCAAAATATCATGCGCAACAACGCGACCATCCTCCCGCGGTATCACCTCACGATAACGCGTGCCAGAAAGCACATAGCCGCGCTCATCCTGCACGCTATAAGGGCCTTTATCCTGCCTTGGCACGGCCTGCCCATTGATGAAGAGCCGCCCCTCCTCCATACGAATCCGGTCCCCCGGCAAGCCAACAATACGCTTGATATAATCAATGGAGGTATTCTGCGTATAACGGAACACCGCTACATCCCCACGATGAGGCATACTGGCAAAATAACGCCCAGAGATGAAAGAAGGCGACATCGGGAAGGAATAGCGGGAATAGCCGTAGCTCATCTTAGAGACAGCAACAAAATCCCCCACTTGCAGCGTAGGCACCATCGAGGCGGAGGGAATATTAAAAGGCTCCACCAATAAAGACCGCACAGCCACAATCAGCACAATCCATAAGATAATCTGCCGAATAGAGGCCCCAAGGCTCTCCTTCTGCTCTGATGGCTCTAATGATGTCTCTGCGCTCATATCTCTCTATATCCTAAATCTAACCCACCCGGCATAGCCTGCTTGGCCTGTGGGGTCATGCGTTAATTTACCGTGCTGCGCTTTTCTCTACATCACCTATAGGGACAAGCTGTATCAAAACCTGTGCCATTGCGAGAGGGGCATCATCACTCATACTCACCAAAATCTCAGCATAATGACCCTCTGGCGTACGCTTTTGCAAAAGAGCCGCAGCCTTACCAGAGAGACTCATAAGCGGCGCACCCTTCGCGTTACGCTCCACGGCTATATCCTGCATCTGCACGCCCTCGGCAAAGCCTGTCCCCAAAGCTTTAGCACAAGCCTCCTTTGCGGCCCAACGCTTGGCACAAGCCCCCGCTTGGGCCGTAGGGGCGAGGCTGCGTATGTAAGATTGCTCCGCTGGCGTAAAAACACGCTGCAAAAACGCCTCCCCATGCCGCGCCAAGGCTCCCTCTATCCGCGCTATGGCACAGACATCCACCCCAATACCCAAAATCATACGGGTTATCCCTTCGTCCGCTCTGCTTGGAGGACGCCTTTCTCGGAGCGGAAACTCGCTAATACCGTAGCAAGATGGCCTTTATTACGGACCTCCAAATCCACCAAAATCTCCATAAAATCGAGCTGACGATTCACAATCCGCAAATTCACCACACTCGCCTCATGCCGCGTTGCGAGATTGGTAAGAGCCGCAAGAACAGCCGGGTCACTCCCTGCCACAACAGAGAGCCGCGCCATATAGCGGGGGGCATCCCGCCCGACACGCCCCATAGCCTCATCGCTCCACGAAATCTCCAAAAAACGCTCCGGCATGTCGGAGAACATGCTGAGATTATGACATTTCCGCCGATGCACCGTCACCCCTTTTGAGGGTGCAATAATCCCGACAATCCGGTCCCCCGGCAGAGGGCGACAACACCCCGCGAAATTAATCTCAATCCCACTCCCGATGCCCTCAATCAAGGGGCTATCATGGCTATTAAGGGGTTTGAGTGGTGCAGACCGCTGGCCTAACCGCTCCTCCAAACGCGGAGATAAGCCGGGGACAATCCGCGGGGCGCGCCCTTGGCGGGAAAGCTCGGGATATGCCGCCCCAACAACATCTTTCGGGTCTATATGACCCGCCCCAACAGCCCCGTATAAATCTGTAAGGCTATTCTGCTTTAAGGTGCCTAAAATACCCTCCAACACCTTTTCAGAGCCATCCACCCCTTTTTGACGGAAGGCCCGCGCCACCGCACCACGGCCATTTTCTACATTATTCTGCCGCTGTTGGAGAGCAACAAACCGCCGTACACGCGCCCGCGCTTTGCCGGTAACGACAAACCGCTCCCACGAGGGTGAAGGTGTGCCCCCCCGTGCGGTCATGATGTCGATTTGGTCCCCATTTTGCAAAATATGCTTTAGCGGGACGAGCCTACCATTCACCTTAGCCCCAACGCAGCGATCCCCTATCTGGCTATGCACCGCATAGGCAAAATCCACCGGGGTCGCCCCACGCGGGAGAGAGATAAGCTGCCCTTTGGGGGTAAAGCAAAAGACTTGGTCTTGATAAAGCTCTAACTTCGTATTCTCTAAGAACTCATCAGGGCCTTGGCTATCCTCCAAAATATCCAACAAATCTTGCACCCAACGCAGCTTACGCGTGTAAGCCCCGAAGGTCTCAGACAAGACAGCCGTTTCATATTCACTCGGGTTAGAGCCATCTTTATAGCTCCAATGCGAGGCCACGCCATTTTCGGCAAGGTCGTGCATCTCTGGCGTGCGGATTTGCACTTCAATCTTTTGGCTATGAGGGCGGTAAAGCGTCACCCCTGTATGCAAGGATTGATAACCGTTTGTTTTCGGCGTGGAGATATAATCCTTAAACCGCCCGGCAATCATCGGGTAAGCCCCATGCACAGCCCCCAGGGCCGCATAACATGCCTCCCGCGTAGGCACGAGGATACGAAAGGCCATGATATCCGAGAGCTGCTCAAAGGCGACATTACGCCGCTTCATCTTCTCCCAGATGGAATAAGGCGTCTTTTCTCGGCCAACAACCTCCGCCCCCTCTACCCCAGCTTCTTTACAAAGAGTAAGCAACTCACAACGTATTTGCTCAATCATATCCGCGCCTTGGCCACGCAGATAATTCAACCGGGCGCGAATAGTCGCATCAGCATCAGGCTCCAGATTCGCAAAAGCGACATCCTGCAATTCTGTCTTAACGCGGTCCATACCGATGCGCTCGGCAAGGGGAGCGTAAATATCCAACGTCTCACGCGCAATACGCTGGCGGCGATCCGTCCGCTGCACATAATGCAAGGTCCGCATATTATGCAGCCTATCGGCCAATTTGACGATGAGGACACGAATATCACGCGACATCGCCAAAACGAGCTTACGGAAGTTCTCTGCTTGTTTTGTCCGGTCGGATTGCAGCTCCAAACGCGTAAGCTTGGTTACGCCATCCACAATAGCAGCAACATCTTTACCAAATTGCTGCGTTAAGCTCTCCAGCGTAACGCCCGTATCCTCCACCGTATCATGGAGCAAACCCACCATGATGGAGACAGGGTCCATATGAAACCCCGCCAAAATATTCGCTACGGCGATAGGGTGCGTGATGTAAGGGTCGCCATTATCACGGCATTGCCCCTCATGTGCTTTTGCCGCTAGGTCATAGGCTTTTTCTATCTGGGCAAGGTCGGCATAAGCATCATATTGCCGAATACGCTCTAACAGACCATGAATCGGCGGATGAAAGTCTTTAGGCGCGGGGTTGGCCGTCTCACCCGTTTTTCCCTCTGAACCTCCAGATGAAAGCAACGACTCACCACCCACGACCCCGCCTCCATTCCATCCCGCTAGCCCCCTAATTGGGAGAACAGTGCGAGAACAACCCCCTCTCCCGCTTACAGAGGAGGCGGCCTTTTAAAGATTAGCGACGTCTCCGGCCAGAACCAGCTTCATCAGCAGCCATATTAGCGGCTTCTTCCTCAGCGGAGACATCCTGCAAACCAAAGATATTCTGGTCTGTTGGGATCAAATCTAGCACTTCCTCATCCGAAGGCTCAACTTCTGGCTGATGGCCCATGGAGCGGACAATCCCATTCTTCAGCCCTTCAAGGCTGACATGGTCCTCCGCAATTTCACGCAGGGCTACAACAGTATTTTTATCATTATCGCGTGGGACCTGTAACCCCTCCCCACGGGAGAGACCACGCGCCCGCTGAGCAGCCAGCAATACGAGGTCAAAACGGTTTGAAACCTTCTCAATGCAATCCTCTACGGTCACACGTGCCATAAAACTGGCTCTCCCCCTGTAATATCACACCGAGCAGACTTTGCTCTCTCGCAAAACCGCCCCAGCCTAGCACGAAAAGAATGGCATCACACCCACCTATCGCACAATCTGTGCGAGCAACTATCATAAATCTCTTTATTGATGCAACGTAAAGCTGTAAGAAGGGGCATAGGGGCTGTCCTGTCCTCCATGCGGCATGCCTTTACCACAGATGATGCTACATCATCACAAAAGCCATTTATGGAGCAGGGAAAGAAAAAGGTGTTTACCACCACATAAGCCAAGAGTATTTGACGGTCTAAACCTGAGCAAACAGGACGTTCCTCCTAGCATAACCCCATCAACTTAAAATCCTATAGTGAGCTATATGTCTAACCTTCTGCTACGCAAAAACGATCGCACGTCACTTTTCATCAACGGGGCCAGCCTCCACCATGCAGCCCGCAATCTTGGCTTTGAGGTGGACTTCCTAGCACTGCGGGATTTGTTTGAGCAGCAATCAGCCTTTCAACGCGCCTTTTATTACGCTGCTATGCCAGAGACAGAGGATTACTCCCCCCTACGCCCCTTGACAGATTGGCTTGCTTATAATGGCTACCATCTCGTCACTAAAACAGCACGGGAGTTCACCAACCAATCTGGCCAACGCCGCATCAAAGGGAATATGAATGTCGAGCTGGCTGTGGACCTTATCGAGCAGGCCCCACGGTTGGACCACATCGTCATCATCAGTGGCGATTCCGACCTTCGCCGTGCTGTAGAGGCGGTGCAAGCTTGTGGTGTCCGTGTGACAGTCATCTCCTCCGTTAAAACCACCCCCCCAATGATTGGTGATGACCTCCGCCGCCAGACCGACCATTTTGTGGAATTAGCGGATATTGCCCATCATTTCACCCGCCGCAATGCCGATAACCGCTCCCGCCCGCCTATTCGTCATCCTGCTGATGTCGATGATGATTATGATGATGGGGAATAATTCTCCCCTCCCTAAAAGCCCCGCCCTGCTAGAGCGGGGCTTTTTTGGTACGATTTCTCAATTATAAGATTATTTGGACCATTTTACTCTTTTTTTGCCCATCTCTCCTCTCGCTCCCTTGACGTTCCCGCACCGCCGCCATAGCTAAAGGGACGTCATGAGGGGGTCGGTACTCCGTGCCTCCCCTCTCCTATAAGTAAGGAAGATTCACAATGGCTTTTGAGCTCCCCAAACTCCCCTATGCGGAAAATGCTTTGGCTGCTGCTGGCATGTGCCAAGAAACGCTGGAGCTGCATCACGGTAAACATCATCAAGCCTATGTTACGGCCCTTAATGGGTTTATTGAAAGTAAACCAGAACTTGCTGGTAAATCCCTTGAGGAAATTATCGCCCTCTCCCATACAGATTCCGCCCTCACTCCAGTCTTTAATAATGCTGGCCAGCATTGGAACCACATCATCTTCTGGAACTGCCTCAGCCCTAAAGGCGGGCGCATCCCCGGTGCGTTAGAGAAGAAGCTAGTTGAGGATTTCGGCTCTGTCGATGCTTTTAAGGCCGCCTTTAAACAAGCCGCAACAACGCAGTTCGGCTCCGGCTGGGCGTGGCTGGTTTTAGGCTCTGATGGCAAGCTGAAGGTTACCAAAACCGCTAATGCCGCCAACCCCCTCTCCGAGGATGAAGGGCGTACACTCCTTGGGCTAGATGTGTGGGAACATTCCTATTATCTGGACTTCCGCAATCGCCGCCCTGATTATGTGACAAACTTCCTCGATAAGCTCGCTAATTACGACTATGCCGAGGCCTGCCTTAAAGGGGCCTAAACCTCCTGCCCCACGGCATCTATAAAAGAAACCCCGCCATGATTACTCGTGGCGGGGTTTCTTTAGGGCATCGTTTATAACGATTATGAATCGTTAGCCGCTTTGCCTTCGCGTGAAAGGACGGTGTTAATCGTGCTGCGGATGACCTTCACCTTCACACCGGGGGCAATCTCCACATCCACTTCCTGCGAATCATCACGGGTTGCTTGCACAGTCCCCACAATACCGCCCGAGGTCACGATGCGATCACCACGGCGCAAATTGCTTTGCTCCTCACGCAGCTTCTGCTGGCGTTTTTGCTGAGGGCGAATCAGCAAGAAATAGAACACAACACACACCAAAAGGATTGGAGCAAATTGCACCAATCCCGCTGCACTAAACGGGCTAGCTGCTGCATCAGCCGCATAGGCTGTAGAGAAAAGAAGATTGTTCATAAGTCAGTTTAGTTCCATCTTAGGGAGAAACGCTTGGCGACCATATAGTGCCGACACCACACGTCAACCTTCATTCTAGGAAAAGACCATGCCTTCCGCTGCATTCCTCCCCCTTTTAACCCGCATCGCCGAGAGTTTGGAGCGCATCGCCCCACCCCCAGCAGACCCTGCCGTATTAGAGGATGAACGCAGCGACATCTTCCTCTGGCAAGGCACAACAGCCAACCTACAACCACTTAAAGCTATGCAGACCGTCCCACTCTCTTTGTTAAAAGGGATCGACCAGCAAATGCAAAAAGTGCTGGCCAATACGCGCTTTTTTGCCCAAGGCTTAGCGGCAAATAATGTCATGCTATGGGGCGCACGCGGGATGGGGAAATCCTCCCTCGTCAAAGCTTGCCTTCTCCGGGTGAATGAGGAGCAGCGCAAGGCAGGCCAGCCTTCCCTCGCCCTCATCGAAATCCCCCGCGATGACCTCCACACTCTCCCGCAGCTTCTCGCCCTATTGCGCTGTAGCACCCGCCGGGTCATCCTCTTTTGTGATGACCTCTCCTTTGAGGCACAAGATGCCGATTATAAATCGCTCAAATCCATCCTAGATGGTGGCATTGCAGGCAGGCCAGAGCATGTATTGGTCTATGCAACCTCTAACCGCCGCCATCTTATGCCGCGTCATATGATTGATAATGAAGCCGGAGATGCCATCAATCCGGGGGAAGCGATTGAGGAAAAACTCTCCCTCTCCGACCGCTTCGGCCTCTGGATTGGCCTGTATGGGGCAACGCAGGAGCATTATCTCAGCATCATTGATGCTTATGCCGCAGAAAGGCACCTCCCCATCGCTCAGGAGGACCTCCACCGCCGTGCCCTCCAATGGGCTATCCAACGAGGAAGCCGCTCTGGCCGGGTCGCCGCTCAGTTTATAACCGCCCTTGCTGCAGAGCTTGCAACAGCACAACGCTAGCACAATCGGTCCAGCCTCTCATAATACAGGCTGGACCTTCCCCTTAAAACGCTGCGCTAATCGTCCCGAAATATTCCCGCGTGGCCCCACGCTCTAGGGACTGATAATCCCCTACAGGTGGGTTATTATTCTCACCCATCATGGCAATATATTTTGTATTTAAGAGGTTATAGACGTTAAAACTCACTGTAACATCACGCACGCCAGCCAGTTTCTTAAACGTATAGCTAGCCCCTGTATTGGCCAGCCAATAACCACCAATAGAGGTATCATTCATAAAGCTATAATAACGCCGGCCGAAATAATTCGCATCAAGATGCGCGTTCAATCCATGCCATGTATAGGCAATAGAGGCTTTATACATCCATGTTGGGTAATTAGCGATGCTCTTACCTTTGAGCGGATAATAATTCCCCGCGCTAGAGGTAATATTACGCTCATATCGCCCCCTATTATAGCTAAGCGTATTGGTAATCACCAAGCCCGGCAATGGACGGATGGCAATACTCCCATTCGCCCCCGTCATAGAGATACGCCCGAAGTCAAACTCCTCAGAGATCGGGTTAAACATCGTCCCGCGTGCCCCAGCGAGAAGCTCGTGCATTAAGGTGGAGTGATAAACGGTAGCATCTAGCTGCACAATGGAGGTCGTAAAACGATACCCCCCTAGATAGGTCCATGCTCTTGCAGGCTTGCTCTGCGCCTTTTGCCGTAGGAACTCCTGCTGATTCGGGACGGAAAAGAGGGAGTTTGCCACCCCTGTACCGGAGACCTCATAAGCACGCATATTCTTAGAGACATCAATATAGAACTCATGATGGCGATTCACCCGCCAATCAAGATTGAAATGCGGCAAAAATGCCCCTGTCGCATGTAAGGAGCCAGAAGGCAGCCCCCCTGCATCCAGCGCAGCCCATGAATTATCATTCTCATGCCCACCACCAGATGTCTGGGAGATAAGAGAACGGAAGCCCGCTGTCAGCGTCAAATTACGCGTGATGCTATAAATATCCTGTAGATGCGTCTGCACCACATTGGTACGCCAGCGGAAGTTATATACCCGGTCAGCTGGGCCATACACATTATATGGCCCAACGGCTTTAACAGGATTCCCCGCCCCTAATTCTGGCTCTAGGTAATTATATAAACCTGCTGTTTGGTTATTATTCTCATACCAAATACCGGTCTCAATTTTATGATGAGCAATACGATATTGCAGGCTACTATTAACCCCAAAACGCTGCTGGCTATTCTTCCACACCTCTTGATAAAGCGGTACACCATTAGGTGTTGCTACTTGGAGGTCCGGGTCGGTCGAAGCAGCAGAGGCGGCGGCTGTGTAGCTATAATTACCCGACTGCCCATGCCCATAAACAGTTGTGTGCCATGTGAGATGGTCAGTTAATGCGAAATCGAAGTTCAACCCACCTAAAAAGTTTGTCTCACGCTGCCCCCCGTCATAATACGGCATTTGGCATGCATTGACCTGCCCATTAGACCCCGGATAAGCGAGAAAATTATTCGGGCTATTATTGCATTGCTGCGCCCATTGATAGGCTTTTTTGTAATCAGGATAGAGATGAGGCACACGCCATCCCAGATTATGAATCATCCCCAAGGAGAGGTCTGGGTAATTTTGCTGTTGCAGGTCTGTCCAGTCAAAAAAAGCAGAGATTTTGCTACGCTCACCAACAGGTTGTACTAACTTCGCATTCACTTGTTGGAGGAACTGATCACCCTTCCCTTCCCACATTCCCTCATCTGTACGCGCATAAGAGGTGTAAAACTTCGTCCCCGACTCATTCAGCCGTCCAGAATCAAACCGTGCGTAAGTCCGATAGGAGCCATAGCTCCCAAAAGCTTGGCTAACCTTCCCCCCCAATTTATCGGCCGGGTCGCTTGAGGTAAAACGAATTGTCCCGCCCAGCGTGTTGGTCGAGGGGACATCCACCCCACCCCCACCTTGGGACATAGTGATGCTATCAATATCATCAGGGATAATAGCAGAAGCCAAGCTCAACCCATTAACCGATTGATAGGTCTGGTCATTTAGCGGGATGCCATCAAGCGTTACGCCTAGCTGATTCATAAAGAAACCACGGACGTAAAGATTGGCCCCAAAACTATCCACACCGAAAGGGTCAGTCGAGGTAAAACTAACCCCCGGCATACGGTCCAACGCCTTATAGGGGCTGGTACCGGGGACATATTGCTTCATCACGCTTTTCGGCACCACCATCTCTGCCGCGCGGCTAACATGCCCTGCATGAACAGAGAGCGTCTGCACGCCTTTTGCGGAAACATATTTCGGCTTATGATGAGCTGGAGCAGCATGAACCCCCGCCTGCTGGGCAGGCGCAGCCCCCTTCTTTGCCGGATGCGCAGCCATAGAGGACGCCAGCTTCTTGCCTGCTGTTCCATGTGCTAAAGCAGGCTTCTGCGGCTTTGTCTGTGCAAAAGCAGACGCGCCCCCCAAGCCAACAGACATCACAACAGACGATAAAAGAAGATGACGGCGCACTATGCTCAAATCCCTCGCATATTCCAATGGTGATAAACTAGCCACACACTGTTACAGAATAACCGATGATTATCCTTTCATAACAGGCCGGTTTCCTTACCGGCCTACTGCGCTTACGCCAAGGATTCTATCCTTTTTTTAACTTTTCCTCTTTTCCCTGTGGCATAAAAGGCGCATTTTAACCTTATCTTTCCTCTGGTCAGTCCATCTTAATGGGAATATTGCATGACGACACCCTTCCGTCCCCGTACCTTACTCGTCACAGCAGCCGCTCTCATAAAAGATAATGGCACGGTCCTGCTGGCCCAACGTCCAGAGGGCAAAAGCTTTGCAGGATTATGGGAGTTTCCCGGTGGGAAGGTCGAAGTCCCCGAATCACCAGAGGCCGCCTTAGTGCGCGAACTCCATGAGGAGCTGGGCCTCATTGTGGCACCAGAAGCCCTAAAGCCCCTTACTTTTGTGAGTGAGGATTGCGCAACCTTCCATCTCCTCATGGTGCTATATGTCGTCCGGCAATGGGAGAACGACCCTATCGGGCGGGAAGGGCAAACCCTCGCTTGGGTCTCTGCTGAAGATTTAGGGACGTATCCTATGCCAAAGGCGGATGCGCCCCTCATCCCCCACATCCAAGAATTGCTCACTCACTAATAGCGGGCATAATGGCTGAGACGCCGCCTTATAGCGGCTCCAGCGCGAAGCTATGTTGGGGGTTACCAGCAATATCGGTACGGAAGGCAAAAATCCCCCCCGCTTGAGGCTGCGCCTCTGCCATACCAGGGGCTAAGCCCTTCCGTGCGGTCGTTACAAAAACGGTCTTATAATCCACGCCCCCAAAAGCAACCTTCGTTACATTAGAGACTGGCAAAGCGATAGGCTCCATCATCGTTCCATCAGGCCGGAAACGCGTAATCTGACCACCAGCCCATGTGCCGCACCATAGATTACCTTCACTATCGGTCACCACACCATCGGGATACCCTTTCGTCAGGGTTGCGAAGATACGCTTATTTTTAAGCTCGCCTGCCTCTGTAATATCAAACGCATAAATACGTTGGCGCGGGCTATCGCAAGCATAAAGTACCTTGCCACAAGGTGAGAGTGCTGGCCCGTTTGAGACCGTATAGCCACTATCCCAATGAGACACGCTAAGTTGACCCTTTTTATGCTCAACATGGTAAAGGGCACCACTCTCCCGGCTCTCGCCTTCATCCATCGTGCCAAACCAGATGCGCCCTTTTTGGTCCACACAGCCATCATTAAGGCGGTTATCGGGATCCTCTGCCTCTATCGTGCACGCATGTTCAAAATACCCGGTTTTAACATCAAACCGATGCAACCCATCAGGCAACCCCGCCAAAAATGTGCCATCACTGACAGGGAGGAGAAAGCCAATCCGATTAGGGGCATTCCAACTCTTGAGCGTAGCATCTGCAAGGCAATAGCGATGGACACGATGGCTATGAATATCCACAAAATAAAAGGACTGCTCTGCCGCTATCCAAACTGGTCCCTCCCCTAGCATGGCGCGGAGGTCCGAGAGACAAACAGGTTTGTGATATTCTAGCTCCATAGCGAACACTCCTTTTCTTACCACCGTAATAGGCCCATAGTGAGGGTGGTTCATACATCCTTCATCACGTCCCTAGGCTGATAGGACACCCTACAACCTATGGGGATGTGGCTATTATAAGGTAATTCTAAGCTTATGGCTTCCCGTACAGCGTGTTTTCTTGTCATTGGTAATGAGATTCTCTCCGGCCGCACACAAGATGCAAATGTGCGCGTCCTTGCTCAAGCCCTCAATCATCAAGGGATTCGGTTGGTAGAGGTCCGTGTCATCCCCGATATTCCTGCTCATATCATCACAACGGTTAATGAATGTCGCGCCCGGTTCGACCTCCTCTTTACAAGCGGGGGCATTGGCCCCACCCATGATGATATTACCGCCGCGTGCATTGCCGAGGCGTTTAACGTCCCGCTGATATGCCATGAGGAAAGCTTCCGCCAGCTTGAAGCCCTTTTCCCTGCCGGGAGCTTTAATAAAGCCCGCCAGCGTATGGCGTGGCTCCCCCAAGGAGCAACGCCTATTAAAAACAGCGTCTCCACCGCGCCGGGTTTCTCTTTAGGCAATGTCCATGTCATGGCGGGGGTGCCGCGTATTTTTCAAGCCATGGTCTCATGGCTCATCCCGCAATTAGAGGCAGGCTCCCCTTTATCCAGCGTAAGCTGGTATAGCTATGATGTGTATGAAGGCGACCTTGCTGAGCCCCTCACTGCCCTGCAACATGACTACCCTATGCTAGATATTGGCTCTTACCCCTTTGATGCCGGCCCAAAACGCGGCGTGGCTCTTGTAGCCAAAGGGTATGATGACCAAGCCGTCTCCCATGCAGGGGCCGCCCTTAAGCACTTATTGCAAAGCCTCGGCTTCACACCGCTAGAAGGCGACCCTCCCCGTCATACAGACTAAACACGCCTTTAAGCGGCCCCTTCCCCCAACGGGGAGTCAGTGCGTTTATTCGTCATCTGTTAGTGGGATACCTATTTGCGCGCCAGAGACCTTATGTAAGGAAGACTTAGCCTTGGCATTAGGCTCGAAGAGTTTCCTCACTAAATCTTTGCGCGCATAAAATGCACGGGTCTTAGGGTTAGGCTGCCCAGTTCTTGGATTAACCCCTCCTTGACCTTTTGTTCTTGGTTGAATCCATGTTCCATCTTTTCCACTTAAACTATGGAAACCATCTTTTATAGATTTCTTTCTAATATCCTCATAGTCTTTCTTTATCTCCTTTATTGTCTCATCACCATCTAAAAACTCAAAAGAGGTTACGCTTAATAATTTACTTGTCTTCGCCCCGCTCCCCTCAAAAGAGGTAGCGCAGCATATTAATTTTTCTAACTTGCTCCATAGATGAGTTTTATAAAAATCATCCTCTTTCGCTAAGGACGCTTCATCTATCATCGTAATGGCCATTGTTTCCTTGGGGTCCCATTTATCGCCTTTTCTTGTATGCACTACAGATTTTAACTCAAAATCTCCTCCGTCTGGTGCCCTAATATTGTTATTATCCAAGCCCGCTAACTGTTCTAAAACCTGCCCTTTCCACCCTTTATTAATCTTTCCATCTTTTTCTATAGTAATGTTATATTTCTCAGCGTAAAGCCCTAAATCATGGCCTATATATTTTCGTAAATTATGTAGAGCCTCATCCCTTGATATGGTCTTTTTTGTCATCTTATATCCCCTACTCATGTTTTTTAGTAAGCTGAAGCCATAACGCTATAAAGATAGACCGTTAAAAAACGCCCTGTCCTAAGATAGAGAATGTATTAAAGCTTATGTCAATCTAAGATATTTTCTATAATAGCCATACATAAATAGGTATGATATATCATTAAACAAGGTATTCCTTTGTTCCTTTGTCTGGAAGAAAATCAGCAAAATGCCTCTCTCAAGAGACAAAAGCAATTTTATCCACCCCA